>JASGDX010000095.1:0-4108 GCA_047606985.1 Leucobacter sp.
CGCGCTCGCCCGCGCCCTCGCCCGCACTCCCGACGCGGTGCTGCTCGACGAGCCCTTCGCTGCGCTCGACGTCGACGCCGCCGCCGCGCTGCGCGAGCTGGTGCGGGCCGAGCTCGCCCGTCTCGAGGTGCCCGCGCTCATGGTGACGCACGATCCCGCAGACCTCGCTGCGCTCGCCGATCGGGTGATCGTGCTCGAGGAGGGGCGGATCGCCCAGCAGGGCGCGGTCGGCGATGTGCTCGCCGATCCCGCAGCCGCTTTTGCGACGCGCCTCTTCGGCAGGGTGCTGCTGCGGGGGACCGCGACGCCCCACGGCATCGTGCTCACCTCCGAGCTGCCGCTCGCCGAGTGGAGCGGCATCGCCGACCTCGAACCGGGCGCCGAGGTCGTCGTCTCGATCGATCCCGCCGCGATGCGCGTGAGTCGGGTGGAGCGTTAAGAGGGGCCGGTCTGCTGTTGAGCGGAGTCGATACCCGGCCCGGGGGCGCTCGACCTGCACGGAGTACCCTCGTAGATGTGCGCAAGCTCCCCTCGACCGGTCTGCGGGATCGCCGCGGCCGCGAGCTGCGCGATCTCCGCATCTCGGTGACCGACCGCTGCAACTTCCGCTGCGTCTACTGCATGCCGAAGCAGGTCTTCGGCCGCGACTACGCCTTCTTCCAGCGCGCCGAACTGCTGAGCTTCGACGAGATCGTCCGACTGGCCCGCGTCGCCGCCCGGCTCGGCGTGCGCAAGCTGCGCATCACGGGCGGGGAGCCCTTGCTGCGCGTCGGGGTCGAGGAGCTGATCGCCGAGCTCGCCGCCCTGCGCGCGCCAGACGGGGCCCCGCTCGATCTCGCCCTCACCACGAACGGATCGGCGCTGCCGGTGAAGGCGGCGGCGCTCCGGGCGGCGGGCCTGCGCCGGGTCACGGTGTCGCTCGACTCGCTCGACGACGCCCGCTTCCAGGCCATCAACGACGTGCGCTTCCCCGTCTCGCGCGTGCTCGCCGGGATCGAGGCGGCCGAGTCGGCCGGCCTCGCCCCGGTCAAGATCAACACGGTGCTCAAGCGCGGCGTCAACGACGACGAGATCCTGGCCCTCGCCGAGCGCTTCCGCGGCACCGGCCGCATCCTGCGGTTCATCGAGTACATGGACGTGGGGGCGACGAACGGCTGGGCGCTCGACGAGGTCGTGCCGTCGGCCGAGGTGGTGCGGCGGATCGACGCCGTGCACCCGCTGGAGCCGCTCGGCCCGAGCGCTCCCGGCGAGACCGCGCGCCGGTACCGGTACCGCGACGGCGCCGGCGAGATCGGTGTCATCTCGAGCGTCACCGAGGCCTTCTGCGGCGGCTGCACCCGCGCCAGGGTGTCGGCTGACGGGCGGCTCTACACCTGCCTCTTCGCCAGCGAGGGGCGGGATCTGCGGGCGCTCCTGCGCGGAGGGGCCGACGACGCCGTGCTCGCCGCCGTGCTCACCGGGACCTGGGAGGCGCGCGACGACCGCTACTCGGAGCAGCGCTCGGCGGCCGGGGCCGCGGCGGAGTCCGGGATCGCGGCCGAGTCCAGGATCGCAGCCGCGGCCGGGATGGGGGCCGAGGGCGGAGCCGAAGCGCGGCCGGGCGGCTCCCCGCGCCGGCGCATCGAGATGTCGTACATCGGAGGGTGACGCGTGGAGGGCGGGACCGGATCGTCGGAGATCAGCGCGACGTAGCCGACCTCGGGGCGGGGCACGTCGGTGATGGCGTTCCAGCGCCCGGCTCTCCGTCGAGAGGGATCCCGAGCCCGCGTGCGCGGATCGGAGCGGCCGGAGGGTGCGCGGCATCGGTCATGCGATCTTCTCGGAGGGGTTCGCTGCGGCTGCTTCGGATCCGTGGCTCTCCTCGACGAGCGCGCAGTGGAGGGCGGTCTCGGCGAAGCGCAGCGTGTTCTGCAGATAGCGCTCGCGCTGCCAGTTGTCGGGATCGAGGAGGTAGAGGTCGTAGGCGTCTTCGAGCGCCACCAGGTTCGCGGCGATCGCGTCGACCTCCATCCGCGGGCGGAAGGCGCCGAGGGCGACGCCCACCTCGATGACCGACTGGTAGAGGGCGACCTGCCGCTCGATCAGGAGCGTCATATCGTGCCGGAATCGCGGCTGCTCGCGCACCGCGGCGGAGACCTCGTAGACGATCCTGAGGTCGTCGCTGATGCGCTCGGGGATGCCGGCCTCGATGGTCGCGCGGAGACGCGCGAGGGGATCCCGATGCTCGCCGGAGAGCCTGCGGCGGTTCTCGATGAACTCCGAGATCGCCCCGCGCACCGCGGCCTCGACGAGGCGGTCGAAGCTGTCGAAGTGGTAGAGCACGCTGCCCGTGCTCATCTCGGCGCGCTCGGCGACGGCGCGCACGCTGGCCCCCGCGATCCCGCGCTCGCTGATGACCCGGCTCGTCGCCCGGAGCAGCGCCCGCCTGCGCTGCTCGCTCTTCGTGACGGTCACCGGTCGTATTCCTACTCGTCCTCGCTCTCCGCCGCGACGACGCCGACGGACTGCGTCAGTGCGGCGTAGCGCTCGGGGGAGCGCTTCCTGATCACCACCGCGACGACGATGCCTGCCGCGAAGATGAGCGGGACGCACGCGAGCATCGCCCAGTTGACCGGTCCCTCGACGCCCGAGACGATATCGAAGTGGGTCGCGATGACCAGGAACGCCGTCAGGAGCCCGAGCGCGCCCAGCACGGGCGCGATCACCACGTGCCAGACGCCGTACCCGCGGCGGTCCTTCCAGAAGAACCCGACGACGGAGACCGCGGCGACGCCCTGCGAGAAGACGAGGCCGGCGACGCCGATGGCGTAGCTCCACAGGCCGATGCCGAGGAAGGGATCGGTGCCGGACAGGCCGCCGATCACGATGGCGATCAGGGTGATCGCCGTCAGCGATGCGCTGGCGATGTGCGGCGAGTGCATCCGTGGATGGGTCAGGGCCAGTCGGGAGGGCAGGAGTCCCTCGCGCCCCAGCGAGAAGAGGTAGCGCGAGCAGGCGTTGTGGAAGGCGAGGGTGCAGGCGAAGAAGCTCGTGACGATGAGGATCTCCATGACGACGCCGGCCCAGGCGCCCAGCGCGTTGTCGCCTGCGATGAACATCATCTCCTCGAAGTTGTCCGCGTTGGCGAGCTCGATCACCCCGTCCACCCCGAACGCGATCGTGAGCGTCCAGAAGGTGAACGCGTAGAAGACCGCGAGGAAGACGATGGCGATGTAGGTGGCCCGGGGGACGGTGCGCGACGGGCGCTTCGCCTCCTCGGCGTAGATCACGGTTCCCTCGAAGCCGAGGAAGGCCCCGAACCCGAAGACGAAGAGCGCGCTCGCACCCGAGGCGAAGAACACGTTCCTCGGATCGAACGACGCCGCGGTGGCCTCTCCGATCGTGCCGCCGTTCTGCAGCAGGATCGCGATCGAGATGATCAGCAGGATGGTGATCTCCGCGGTGAGCAGCACGGCCAGCACCTTCGCGCCCACATCGATGCGGCGATAGCCGAGGATGCCGATGATCAGCACGGACACCGCCGACCACACGGACCAGTGGATCTCGATCCCGAACAGGTGCGAGAAGGTGAGGTCGGCGTAGAAGCCGAGCAGCGCGTAGAAGCAGAGGCACAGGAACGCGTAGGCGACGATCGTGATGAACGCCACGCCGACGCCGATGGGCTTCCCCAGCCCGGCGGCGGCGTAGGCGTAGAACGCGCCCGTGTTCCGCACGAAGCGCGACATCGCGGTGAATCCGATCGCGAACAGGATCAGCACGACGCCGCTCGCGAGCATCGCCCCCGGCGCGCCGATGCCGCCGACCAGGAAGGCCAGCGGGGCCGAGCTCACCGCGACGGTCAGCGGTGCCGCGGCCGACACCACGAAGAACACGATGTCGAAGGTGCCGAGCTTGCCCTTCGCCAGGGTGCCCTGCTCGGGGGAGTGAACATCTGCGGACATCGAATACCTCTTCGTATCACTTCGGCCGATCGGCCATCGACCATCACATCGTCATTTCTGAACGAACGTTTCAATGGTCCCCAACAATGCCTTGATATGCAAGGAGAGTATCGGTATCTCAGAACTGAACAGTCGTTCAGATCTGCTTCCTCCGGAGCCGGAAGGGC
>JASGDX010000096.1:0-3787 GCA_047606985.1 Leucobacter sp.
GTCTCACGGCCGGGGCGGCGGGTGCGCCTCTGCACGACCGCGGGCACGGCTCGGAGGTCGAGGGGGGCGACGCGCACGGATCCCGAACCCCGTCGCCCGGCCTGCGCGTGCACCGGGCCGACGCGCTCGAGGCGGTGCCAGACGGTTGGGCCGAGCTGATCCTGCTCAATCCGCCGTTCCACACCGGCTCGACGGTGCACGCGGGAGTCGCGCACCGCCTCATCCGCGCCTGCCGTCGCGCACTCGCACCTGGCGGCGAGCTGCGCATCGTGTTCAACTCGCACCTGCGCTACCGCCCGCTCGTGGAACGAGAGATCGGCGCGACGCGTCAGCTCGCCCGCGACCGCACCTTCACGGTGCTGTCGGCGCGGCGGGCGTAGCACGCACCCGAGGCGATCTCAGCCCTCGCCTCGCATGCGCTCCTCCTGCTCGGCGCGGGCCTTGATGAGGTCCCGGGCGGAGAGCTGGTGGATGCGCTGGCCGTAGTCGTCGGCCGTGATGCCGCTGATGAAGCTGCCGGGATCGACGCCGAGCGCGGTGGCGAGGCGGACGAGCGTCTCGGTCGTCGGGCTCGAGGCGCCGCGCTCGATCTTGCCGATGCTGGTCCAGCTGATCTCCGAGAGCTCGCCGAGATCCTCGAGCGAGATGCCGAGGCGCTGGCGCACGCTGCGCACGCGGTGGCCGATCTTCAGCGCGGCGGAGGAGTGGATCTTGGGCACCGGACTAGCGTGCTCGCCTCGGAGCCGGAGCACCAGAAGGTGAACGCGCTGGGCGAGAACAATCAGTGCGTTCTGGTCCTACTGCGCTGACCGCTGCGAGTCGGCGGGAGCGGCCGCTTCGGCTGTTTCGGCGCCCGGGGCCGCCTCGGCGCCCGGGGCCGCTTCGCCCGCTCCGGCCTCGCCTCCGCCCGCCGCCTCCGCAGCGCCCGGTCCGCCCGCTTCGGCGGCCTCGATGGCCTCGTCCTCGGCGATGTCGTCGGTCGTGCGCTCGCGGTTGCGCCACTCGTAGACACTCTCGGAGGCGACCTCCCGCGGTTTCGAGAGCAGCAGCACCGACAGCGAGACGCCGATCAGCGCGGCGACGATGGCGGCGATGGTCGCCGCGAGCATCATGGAGAAGCGCAGCGAGAGCCCGAGCGCGTAGACCAGCGCGAACGGCACCGCGAAGAAGAGCAGGCGCAGCACGGTGTACACGATCCAGGCGTTGCGGGTGTTCTTCACGGGCGAGAGTCTACCCGCGGCGCCTGAGCCGCAGCCCGGCCAGCGGCCCGGCCGCCCGCTGCCGGCCCGACCGCTGCCCGGCCAACCGCTGCCCGCGCATTCCGGCTCAGAGGGCCCGAGCCCCGCCCCGCCCCGGAGATCCCGCCCCCGAGATCCCGCCCAGGCGCGGCCGGTACGATGGGGGTATGGTGCGATTCGTGATCATCGGAATCGTCATCGCCGTCGCGTTCACGCTGTACGCGCTCGTCGATGCGGCGATGACCGACGCATCGCGCACCCGCGGTCTGAGCAAGCCGGTGTGGATCCTGGTCATCGTGCTGCTGCCCGTGATCGGCGCCGTGCTGTGGTTCATGATCGGCAAGGGCGCGAAGACCCAGGGGCCCCCTCCCAACGCCCCCGACGACGATCCGCGCTTCACCGGCACCCGCCTGTCGGGCGAGGATCTCGATGCGCACATGCGCGATCTCGAGGAGCGGCTGCGCGAGCTCGACAACGAGAAGTTCCCGGGGGAGGATCAGGCGGGGCCCACCGCCGACTCCGGCCCCGACGGCCCGGCGCAGCAGTGAGCGAGCAGCCGGCACCGGCCTCGGTGTTCGCGGTCGAGCTGCTCGCCGAACTGATCCGTCGCGGCGTGCAGGACGCGGTCGTATGCTCGGGATCGCGCTCGCAGGCGCTCGCGCTCGCCGCGGCCGCCGCGGAACGGGCCGGTGCGCTGCGCCTGCACGTGCGGCTGGACGAGCGCTCGGCCGCCTTCTTCGCGCTGGGCATCGCGCGCGAGACGGGTCTGCCCGCTCCCGTCGTCGTGACGAGCGGCACGGCCGTGGCGAACCTCGCTCCGGCGGTGCTCGAGGCGCACGAGGGCCGGGTGCCGCTGCTGCTGCTCACGGCGGACCGCCCGCACGAGCAGCGCGGGATCCGCGGCAGTCAGACCACCACGCAGGCAGGGCTGTTCGGCGACTTCGCCAGGCTCGCGCTCGACGTGCCGGCGCCCGAGTTCGGCGCCGACGGGGATCTCGTCCGCGACACGGTGCTCGAGGGCGGGTGGACGAGGGATCCCGGATCCCTCGCCGCGGCCGCGCTCTCCGCGGCCACGGGCCTCCTCGGCGAACGCCCTCCGGGCCCGGTGCAGCTCAACCTCGCCTTCCGGGAGCCGCTCTCCGGCACCAGCGGCTTCGACGGGATGATCGCGCGCGGCTTCGCGGCAGCTGCGGCCGAGGCCGAGGAGCTCCGCGCGGGCGGGGATCTCGGGCTCGCCGGGCCCGGGACGGCCGTCACCCCCGAGGGCGTCCGCGCCCGTCCCGATTTCGACGACGAGGACGCCTACATCCACCGCGGCGACGCGCTCGCCGTCGTGGTGGCGGGCGAGGGCGCCGGCCCGGAGGCCGAGTCCTTCGCGCGCGCGGCCGGGATCCCGCTGCTCGCCGAGGCCGTGAGCGGATCGCGCTACGGCCGCGAGGCGATCACCGCCTACGCCACCCTCATCGACGAGCCCGAGGTCGGCGGCCTCGTCGAGCGGGCGATCGTCTTCGGGCACCCGACGCTCACCCGCCAGGTGCCCGCGCTGCTGCGCCGCGATGACGTCGAGACGGTCGTGGTCGACCCGTACGCCGACTCCGACCACTACGATCCGGGCCGCCGCGCCCGCGTGGTGCGCGAGGCCCGCGTCGCCGACGACCACGACCCGCGCGCCATGCGCCGCTGGCTCGGCGCGTGGGTGGTGCCCGATCGCGAGCTGCAGCGCGAGCGCAGCACCGCGCACGAGCCCGACCTCGACGCCGCCCTCGCCACCGGGTACAAGGAGCGCAGCGCCTACGCCCGCGCCGAGGTCGCCGCGCTGCGGGAGCCGGTGACGCGCGAGATGCTCGCTGAGAGCCTGTGGCGCGCCAGCTGGCCCCACGACCGGCTCGTGCTCGCCGCCTCGCGCCTGGTGCGCGTGCTCGACGCGCTCGCCCCTGCTCGCCGCGTCGAGGTGCGCTCGAACCGCGGGCTCGCGGGCATCGACGGCACGGTCGCGACGGCGCTCGGGATCGCGGCGGCCGGCCAGGCGGCCGAGGATCCCGCGAGGGCGGCCGGTACGACGCGCGTGCTCATCGGAGACCTCGCGCTGTTGCACGACGCCGGATCGCTGCTGCTCCCCGAGGGGGAGGCGCGCCCGCGCATCCAGTTCTTCGTCGGCAACGACGGGGGCGGCACCATCTTCGACGGCTTGGAGGTGGCGGCTTCGGCCGATCCCGCGGCCTACGACCGGGTGATGTACACCCCGCAGCGCGTCGACGTCGAGGCGCTCGCCCGAGCGTACGGCTGGGGGCATCGCCGCGTCGCCACCCGCGGCGAGCTCGATCGCCTGCTCACCGAGCCGGTGACCGGCCCCGAGATCGTCGAGGTGCCGCTGAGGCGGTAGAGGTGCTGCGGTGCTGCGTTACTGCGGTCTTGTGCGGCCCCGGGCCGTTCTCGGCGCCGTTGCTGCGGCGCTCACCGTTGTTACGGAACCGCCCGATCTCATCCGTAACAACGGTGAGCGCCGCAGCAACGGCGCCGAGAACGGCCCGGGGCCGCACAAGACCGCA
>JASGDX010000097.1:0-2594 GCA_047606985.1 Leucobacter sp.
CCAACGCGCCCCCGCCGCACCCCTTCGCCCAGACGGGCGGGCAGCGTCCTCCCGGCATTGGCCTCGCGGTGGCCGCGATGGCGGTGGGCCTGGTCGCGCTGCTGACCACGGCCGTCAGCTCGGTCACCTTCAGCGTGTTCGTGCTGCTGGGCGCGCTGCTCGGTCTCGTCGCGGTGGTGCTCGGGATCATCGCCCTCGTCGTGCGCCAGCGACGGGCCCCCGGGCTCGTCGGGCTCATCGCGGGCGGGCTCGCCGTCGTCCTCGCCATCGCCCTCGGCGGCGTGGCGCTGGCGGCGCTCATCGCACCCGACGGCCCGTCGTTCGGATCGGGATCGGGAACCGCGACGTCCCCCGAGGCGCCCGACGAGTCCGCATCGCCCGACGCAGGCGATGCAACGCGCTGGCCGGCCAACATGGCCACCGGCGGTCTCGTGTTCGCCGGCGGCTCGGACGGCCCAGAGCTGCTGCGCTCGGACGCCCCGCAAGACGACGCTCTGCCCGAGCCGCTCGACGCTGAGGAGCTGGGACAGCCGACGCTCATCCGCGTCTACCTCGACTACCGCTGCCCGTACTGCGCGGCCTTCGAGGAGACGAACGAGAAGACCCTCGAGGCGGTGGCCTCCAGCGGCGCCGCAGCCGTCGAGCTGGTGCCGCTCACCTTCCTCGACCGGGTCTCCTCCGACGCCTACTCCTCGCGCGCCGCCGGAGCGATGGCCTGCGTGGCCGACGCGCAGCCCGAGGACGCGTGGGCCGCGCACGCCGCGCTGCTCGATCCCTCGTTCCAGCCGCCCGAGACCGAACCCGGGCACGACGACGACGCCATCATCGCCGAGCTCGACCGCGCCACGGGGGGTCTGAGCGACGAGACCCGCGACTGCATCGGGCAGGGCGCGTTCGTACCCTTCGCGCTGGCGCTCAACGACTGGGTGTTCGCGAATCCCGTGCCGTACGCCGCCGATCCCGAGCTGCAGGTGACCGGCACGCCGTTCGTCGTGGTCGACGGCGAGCCCTACTCGGGTCCGCTCGACGATGCCGGGGCCTTCCGCGACTTCCTCACCGCGCAAGGGGTCGATCTGCGCGAGCTCGTGTAGGGCGGAGGGCCTTCGTCGAAGCCGGCTCCCGGTCGTGCTTGGCGGCGGGAGCACGCCTTCGAGAAGACGCCGGGTCGACGGCAGGGTGAACCGGACGGAACCGAACCGGACGGGTGCTAGACTCGGTCGGCTATGCCCTCCATCGCTCCATCCGAGCCCGCGCAGCCGGAACCCACGCTGATCGGGCGCGCCGGCCGATTCTACTTCCCGATCGCCCTGCTCGCGAGACTCCCCTACGCGATGGTGGTCATCGGCGTGCTCACGCTGGTCGTGTCGGCCCGCGACTCCGTCGAGCTCGGCGGCCTAAACTCGGCGATGGTGGGCCTCGGCGTGGCCGGCTTCGGTCCGCTCATCGGGGCCGCCGCCGACCGCTTCGGGCAACGCGCGACGCTCCTCGTGGTCGGCGCGGCGAACAGCGCGCTGCTGCTCGTGCTCGCCTGGGTGGCTTTCAGTCCGGCGCCCGTCTGGGTGCTCTTCGTCAGCTCGTTCCTCGTCGGGGCGACGGCACCGCAGACGTCGCCGATGTCGCGCTCGCGCCTGGTCACGATCGTCTCGACCGAGCTGCCCGTGCGCCGGCGCCCGCGGGTCATGTCGACGGTGCAGGCCTACGAGTCGGCCGCCGACGAGACCATCTTCGTGTTCGGCCCGGTCGCGGTGGGCCTGCTCGCCACGACCCTCGGCGCGTGGGCTCCCGTGGTGGGGGCGGCGATCCTCACCGTCGTCTTCGTCGGCGCCTTCGCGCTGCACCGCACCGGCAGGCCTGCGGTCTCGGCGGCCGAGCGGGCGGCGACGCTCGCCCCGGCCTCCGAACTGCGCAAGCCGGCCCTGCTCGTCACCGTGTTCGGCATCTTCTCGGTCGGCCTCTTCTTCGGCTCGATGCTCACCTCGCTCACCGCGTTCATGCAGGATCGCGGCAACGCCGAGGGCGCGGGGCTCGTGTACGGCATCATGGGCATCGGATCGGCCGCCTTCGCGATCGGCGTGGCGCTGCTGCCTGCTCGCTTCGCCCTCCGCGCCCGCTGGCTGGTGTTCGCCGGCACGATCCTCGCCGGAGGACTGCTGCTGCAGACCGCGACCGATCTGCCGCGCATGATCGCGAGCCTCGCCCTCATGGGCATCGGGATCGGCCCGCTGCTCGTCACCCTCTACAGCTTCGGGGCGCACCGCAGCCCGGTCGGCCGCTCGGCCACCGTCATGACCGTGCTCGGCTCGGCGATCATGGTGGGCCAGTCGCTCGCCGCAGCGGTCGCCGGGGTCGTGTCCGCGCAGTCCGGCACGGCGGCGGCCCTGCTGCTGCCGCTCGTGTCCTCCGCTCTCGCAGTGCTCGCGGGCATCGTCAACTGGTTCCTCACACCGGCGGGCCGCGAGGCCCCGCTCAGCACGGGCCGGGTCGAGGCGGTGTGAGGCGGGTCGGCCCCGCTTCCCCACCCCACCGCCCCCACTCCCCATCCCGCCGCCGCCACCCCTACCCCTACCTACCCCGCCTACTACCCCGCAGCCTCG
>JASGDX010000098.1:0-19675 GCA_047606985.1 Leucobacter sp.
CGCACGCCCGGCAGCGCCAGTGCCTCGGGGCCGGCGATCCCGGACTCGACGGCCGCGCGCGCCTCGGGCAGGAAGCGGGTCAGCAGCTCGACCAGCTCGGCGACGCCGGGAGCGACGCGCGCGCCGCGCGACGAGTAGGCGATGGCATCGGCCGCGAGCGGCCAGACCACGCTCAGCAGGCCCGCCCGCGCCAGCTCGGCCCATCCCTCCGCCCGGGCGGCGAGCGACGGGATCTGCCCCTGCCACCCGAGTCTCGCGGCCTCGGCGACACCGGGCAGCAGCACGCCGTTGCCCCAGGCGGCGATGGGGGCGTCGAGGTCGACCCGCTCCTCTCCGACGGCGTCGAGCAGCTGCGTGGAGGGGACGGGCCCGTTCGGCCGCTTGCGCAGGATCGCCGGCTCGGCGTGCCCGTCCGAGATGCGCGCGTCCGGCCAGTTGGGGAAGAGCGGGATCGGCGCCCACAGGTACTCGTACGTCAGCCGCGACGGCAGTCCCTCGAGCGCGGGCACCGGCGTAATCGCGCGCGGATGCGTGGACTGCTCGTCGTCGAAGCCGGGGTGCACGAGCGGCTCGCGCAGCCAGGCGCCGAGCACCTCGCCGGCGGTACGCCCCGCCGTCGTGCCGTCCTGCAGGAGGATGGGCGCGCTCGCGCCGGCGAGGCGCTCTGCGAGATCCTCGGTCACCAGCTCCGGATCGATGCGGGGCAGCGCGACCTGCAGGTCGGCCTCGATCGCGGCATCCCCGCTCGCGGCGTAGGCCTCGAGACGCGAGGCGAGGTCGGCGGGGTCGATGCGGAAATCGTCCCACGAGGGCGTGGAGAGCAGCACGCTCACCGAGCCGAGGCGTTGGAACACGCTCGCGCTGCGGGCGTGGATCGGCTCCCAGTGGTGGGCGGGGCGCTCGCCCTCGGGTCGGTCGAGCCAGCCGCCGGCCTCGCCGCTCACCCACTCCGCGACGCCTGCCAGCCCCACGCCGCTGCGCCGCTTCACTCCCCGTAGCGCGGTGCGGGCGGCCTCCGGGTCGACCCGGGCGAGGGCGTTCGCCGTCGCGAGGAGACGCTCCGAATCGAGAGTGATCCGCTCCTCGCCTCGCAGCTGCACCAGCGCCGCCGCGAGCTCCGTGAGATGCTCGCTCGTGACTGGGCCGGGGTCGAAGCGGGGCACGGCGGCGAGGGGAGGCGTCGGCCGCCAGAGGCCGCGCACCTCCTCCGGCTGCTCGGCGGGCGGGGGTTCGGCTGCGAGCCTCCAGGCCTCGACCAGCGCCTCGGCGCGCGCCCGCACCTTCCGGTCCCTGGCGTCGAGCAGCGGCGCGACCGCCTCGGCGACCATCGCAGAGGTCTCGCCTCCGGGCGCCGGGGTGGCGGCCGCGGCCTCGAGCAGCGCCGCCTTCGCCTTGGCGCTCTTCGCGGTGAGGCCGATGAGCATCGCCTGCATCACCAGTTCCCCGTCGCCCGAGGCGAGCAGCACCGGAGCGAATCGGGTGATGATCGCGTCGTCGCCGAACGACATCGCGGAGAGGACCGCCCCGACCCGCTCGAGCAGCCATCCGTGCGTCGCGCCGAGCGTCTCGACGAGCACCGCCGCCCAGGCCTTGCGGTCGATGGGGCGCTGCGCCTGCTCCATCGCGAAGAGCACGAGCTCCCGCGCCTCCTCGCGATCGATCCACCCGCGATCGACGCCGCCCGAGACCAGCGCGGCCGCCCCGCGAGGAGCGGGGTTGCCGCTGCGCAGCGCGGCTCGCAGGTGATCGGCGTATCGCATCCCGATCACCTCGAGCGGGACCGGGTCTCCGCTCAGCACCT
This sequence comes from Leucobacter sp., assembly GCA_047606985.1. Classification (GTDB taxonomy): domain Bacteria; phylum Actinomycetota; class Actinomycetes; order Actinomycetales; family Microbacteriaceae; genus Leucobacter. The sequence continues at coordinate 1,802 of JASGDX010000098.1, forward strand.
CCCCCGAGGTGTCGAGCGCGTTCGCCGCCGCATCCGCCCAGCGCTCGAGATAGGCGAGATTCTCCGGCACCTCGACACCCGTGGCCGCGATCGCGTGGATCAGGGCGGTGCCGTGCCAGCCCGCCCTGCGGCCGGCTTCGGCGAAGGCCGCGGTGAACTCCGGCCCCCGCGAGGCGATCAGCTCGCCCCGCAGCTCCGCCGAGAAGGTGAACCGCGTGGGCATCACCGCCGCCGCCCGTTTCACCGGCACCCCCACCCGCACCGCGAAGGCGCCGAGCATGTTCTGGTCCACGTCGACCCACGAGATCCAGCCGTACGTGCGCTCGCCGATCTGCCCGAAAGCGCCCCACTCCCCCTTCGCGAGCCCCTTCCTCGCCACGCGCTGCTGCTCGGGCGTGCCGAGCGGCAGCTCCATGATCCGCTCGGGGGCGGCATCGGCCCACCCGAGCTCGCGGAAGACCTCGACGGCCGCGGCGAGGGACTCGGGGATCTTCATGCTGGCTCCTTCAGTGACGCTCCGGCGGGGCGATCTCCCGCTCGAAGATGCCGACGGCGAGCACGTGCGCGCAGGGGCCCCGCCCGGCGCCGTGCCTGAGGTACCAGGTGCAGGTGCAGCTGCGCTCTCCCGCGCCGCCGCTCACCCGATGCACGCCGCTGCCGCCGTCGACGAGCCAGGCCTCCGATGCGGCGCCCGTCTCCGACTCGGAGGCCGGGCGCACCGCGCCCTGGCGCTCCGCGATCCCGAGCGCCCGCACGAGGCGCGGATTGTCCTGCCGCACGCGGTTCGGATCGTCGGGCAGCTCTCGATGGAAGTAGGCTCCGTCGCGGATGTCCCAGCCCACCCGGCCGGAGGATGCGAGCACCGCGAGCGCGGCGCGCACCGCCGACTCGTCGAGCGCCGCGTCGAGCGCCAGGCGGGGGACGTCGATGACGGGCTCGAAGGCCAGCAGCGCCGAGATGAGGGCCGCGTCGTCGAGCACGCCCGGAGTCGCGAGCGCGGTGAGCAGCGCACCCTCGCCGGAGTACCCGCGCGTCGCGGCCTCGGTGAGCGCGAGGATCAGCCGCGCGCCCGGGAGCGCGACCTCGACCGCGGCGGCCCCCTTCGATCCGTCGGAGGGCCCGTACACCGTCATCCCGGTCTGCTGGGCGAGCAGGCGCTTGAGCCCGGAGAGGCGGTTCAGGCCGTCGACCCAGACCGCGTCGCGCTCGGGGCGCGAGCCGATGCGCGCGCCGCCGCCGGTTGGGATCAGCCAGCCCGAGCGGCCCTGCGCCGTGACGGGCGGGACGCCCGCGATGAGCGCCCGCCCCTGCGCGGCCGATAACTCGAAACGGGGAGCGAGAGCGGTGTGCAGCTCGGCGGCGTTGCCGAGCGCCCGCACCCAGCGATCCGGCATCTCGACCGGGCGCTCATTCACGGTCCCCGCCGGAGTCGAGGCGGTGAGGCCGTCGCGACCGACGTCGAGATGCAGCAGGTCGGATCGGGTGATCAGCGCGAGCGCCTGACGCGTCGTCCTTCCGATGTCGACGTTCGTCGTGCCGTGCGCGATCTCGCCGCCGTCGAGGCCCTCCCCCAAGACGTCGAGTCGCGCGTAGACGCTGGTGTCGGCCGAGAACGCCTCGGCCCGCAACCGATCGCCGTGGGCCGTGAGCACGGGATCGCGCAGGTTCGTCGGCGTGAACTGGAAGTAGCGCGTCGCGGTGATGTCGGCGAGCGCGACGAGGCCCTGCGCGAGTGCGCGAGGGTGGGTCGCGAAACCGTGGAAGAAGCTCGGCGAGGCGTCGAGCCCGGCCGGAGTCAGCGCCGGTGCGAGGCCGAGCGAGAGCTCGGAGCCGCTCGCCGTCGAGGGCAGCGCGAAGCCGCGCGCGAGCGGCGGAGCGAGCTGTCCCATCCGTCTACTGTACCCAGCGCATCCGGGCCCGCTCCAGGCCGCGACGCGCTATCTCAGTGCGCGGCGGCGTTCCAATTGCTGCCGCGGCCCACCTGCACCTCGAGCGGCACCGAGAGCTCGGCGGCCCCGGACATCTCCTCGCGCACGATGGTCTCGAGCGCATCCCACTCCCCCTCGGCCACCTCGAACATGAGCTCGTCGTGGATCTGCAGGAGCATGCGGGAGCGGAGATCCGCCTCGCGCATGCGGCGCTCGACCTGGATCATCGCCCGCTTGATGATGTCGGCCGCCGAGCCCTGGATGGGCGAGTTGAGGGCGGCTCGCTCGGCGTTCTCGCGCAGGATCCGGTTGGGGCTCGCGAGATCGGGGAACGGCCGGCGGCGACCGAAGATGGTCTCGGTGAAGGTGTCGCGCTTCGCCTGGTCCACCACCGAGCGGAGGTAGTCGCGCACGCCGCCGAAGCGCTCGAAGTAGTCGACCATGAGCTGCTTCGCCTCGGCTCCCGTGATGCCCAGCTGCTTCGAGAGGCCGAAGGCCGAAAGCCCGTAGGCGAGACCGTACGACATGGCCTTCACCTTCGCGCGCATCTCGCTCGTGACCTCCTCGGGCGGCACGCCGAAGATGCGGGAGCCGACGAAGCGGTGCAGATCCTCGCCCTCGTTGAACGCCTGGATGAGGCCGGCATCGCCCGACAGGTGCGCCATGATGCGCATCTCGATCTGCGAGTAGTCGGCGGTCATCAGGGTCTCGTAGTCGGGCGAGTGGATGAAGCCCTCGCGGATGCGGCGGCCCTCCTCCGAGCGCACCGGGATGTTCTGCAGATTGGGGTCGGTCGAGGCGAGCCGCCCGGTGCTCGCGCCCGTCTGCACGAAGGTCGTGCGGATCCGCCCGTCCTCCTGCACCGCCTTGATGAGGGTCTCGACCATCTGGCGCAGCTTGTTCGCATCGCGATGCGCGAGCAGGGCGCCGAGGAACGGATGGGGCTTCTTCGCCTGCAGATCGGCCAGCGCTGCCGCGTCGGTGGTGTAGCCGCTCTTCGTCTTGCGCGTCTTCGGCATGTCGAGCTGGTCGAAGAGCACCTCCTGTAGCTGCTTCGGCGAGGACAGGTTGACCTCGCGCCCGATCGCGTCGAACGCATCTCGCTCGAGTTCGGCGACCCTTGCCGTCAGCTCGGCGTCGTGCGCCTGGAGCAGCGGCAGGTCGATCTGCACGCCGCGCTGCTCGAGCGCGGCGAGCACCGGCACGAGCGGGAGCTCGATGTCGCGGTAGATCTCGACGGTGCGCGACTGGAACCGCTCGACCGCGGCCGCGTGGGTGCGCACGGCATACCAGGCCAGCGCGGCCGCGTCGGCGACGGTGCTCTCGTCGGGCACGAGCTGGTTCGGATCCCCCTGGGGCACCTGCTCGCCCAGGAAGCGGAAGGCCGCATCTGCGATGTCCTTCTCGGCCGTGGCCGGGCGCAGCAGCCAGGCCGCGAGCAGCACGTCGCCCGCGATCCCGCCGATCGTCGCGCCCGCGAGCGCCGCCGTGCCGATCTGCTGCTTCGCGTCGAAGAAGATCTTGGGCGCGTCGGAGGCGAGCCACTCCTCGAAGAGACGGTAGTCGCGGCCCCCCGGCTGCCACTGGAACAGCACCGACGCCTCGGGCGTCGAGACGCCGACCTCGAAGCCGACTGCGCTCTCGCGGATGAGCACCGCCGGGGCATCTGCCTTCGCGAGCCAATCGCCCAGCTCCTCGTCGATCAGGTTCTTCGCCTCGGGCCGTTCGGGCACCAGCGACGCAGCGGCCGCGGTCGCGCCGCCCGCCGGCACCTCGGCCCCCGCCAGCTTGCCCACCCGCTGCAACAGGGTGCGGAACTCGAGCTTCGCGAACACCGCCTGCACCGCGGCCATGTCGATCTCGCCACGCTTCAGGTCGTCGAGGGTGACATCGAGCTCCACGTCGCGCACGAGGCGGTTGAGGCGGCGGTTGCGCTCGGCGAGATGCGCGTTCTCGCGCAGGCTCTCCCCCACCTTGCCGCCGATCTCGTCCCGGCGGCGCAGGATCTCCTCGAGGGAGCCGAACTGGTTGATCCACTTGACCGCGGTCTTCTCGCCGACCCGCGGGATGCCGGGCAGGTTGTCGCTCGTCTCGCCGACCAGCGCGGCGATCTCGGGGTACTGCTCGGGGCGGATGCCGTAGCGCTCCATCACCTTCTCGGCGTCGTAGCGGGTGAGCTCGCTGACGCCCTGCTTCGAGGGGTAGAGCAACGTGATGCGGTCGTCGACGAGCTGGATCGTGTCGCGGTCGCCGCTCACCACGAGCACGCGGTACCCCGCCTCGGCTGCGCGCGTCGCGAGCGTCGCCAGGATGTCGTCGGCCTCGTAGTTCTCCTTCTCGAGGGTGCGGATGCCCATCGCGTGCAGCGCCTCCTGCAGCAGCGGCACCTGCCCCTTGAACTCGGGAGGCGTCTCGCCGCGGGTGCCCTTGTACTCCGGGTACTCCTCCGTGCGGAACGAGTGCCGCGAGATGTCGAACGCCACCGCGAGCGCGTCGGGGTTCTCGTTGCCCAGCAGGTTGATGAGCATCGCGATGAAGCCGTGGATGGCGTTGGTGTGCTGGCCGGTCTGGGTCTGGAAGCTGTCGACCGGCAGCGCGTAGAACGCCCGGAAGGCCAGCGAGTGGCCGTCGATGATCATGAGGGTAGGCTGAGAATTCGACACAGCCCCAGCCTACAAGCCGCCGCAGACACCGCGCAGACCCCGAGGAACCCGCATCGCCATGACCGCTCCCTCCGACAACTCCGAGCATCCGCTCGCCCACGACGACGATCCGGGCATGGCCTACCTCCTCGAGCGCGGCCTCGGCGCCCTCGCCGATCGCATGGGCATCGTGATGACCGAGTTCACCCGCGAGCGCGCGGTGGCGACCATGCCGGTCGAGGGCAACACGCAGCCGATCATGCTGCTGCACGGCGGCGCCTACGTGGTGCTGGGCGAGACGCTCGGCTCCATGCACGCCAACTACCTCGCCCCGGCCGGCTTCGTGGGCGTGGGCGTCGACATCAACGCCACCCACACCGGCTCGGCGACCCGGGGCCTCGTGACCGGCATCTGCACGCCGATCAAGGTCGGCCGCATGCTCACCGTGCACGAGATCATCGTCAACGACGAGCACGGCAGACGCTGCTCGACCGTGCGCATCACGAACCTCTACAAGCCGTTCCGGGGACTCGGCAAGTAGCGCGCGGTGCGGCGGTTCGGGATCGACCGGCGCGATCCCGAACCGCGGTGTCGCCGGCCCCTCGAACGCACGGAGCCCCCGGCCCGCGAATCGCGGCTTCCGGGGGCTCCGTCGTGCGAGCGGTCTCAGCCCTTCTTCGGGCCGAGCTGGTCGATGATGGTCTTCGCCACGTCCTGCATGGTGAGGCGGCGATCCATCGAAGCCTTCTGGATCCAGCGGAACGCCTCTGGCTCGCTGAGGCCCATCTTGTCGTTGAGGATGCCCTTCGCGCGGTCGACGAGCTTGCGGGTCTCGAAGCGCTCGGCGAGGTCGGCGACCTCGCTCTCGAGCGCGACGATCTGCTGGAAGCGGGACAGCGCGATCTCGATCGCGGGGATCAGGTCGGCCGGGGTGAAGGGCTTCACCACGTAGGCGAGCGCCCCCGCCTCGGTGGCTCGCTCGACGAGCTCGCGCTGGCTGAAGGCGGTGAGCAGCACGACGGGCGCGATGTGGTCCTTGTTGATGCGCTCGGCCGCCGAGATGCCGTCGAGCTTCGGCATCTTCACGTCCATCACCACGAGGTCGGGCCGCAGCTCCTCGACGAGACGGACCGCCTCCTCGCCGTCGCCGGCCTCGCCAACCACCTCGTACCCGTTGTCGCGGAGAGTCTCCACGATATCGAGGCGGATCAGGGACTCGTCCTCAGCGACGACGACGCGTCGCGGGGAACTCGGTGCAGTGCTCTGGTCATTCACGCCACCAGCTTACGACATCGGTCACCGCCCCGGCTCCGAATCTCCCGCGCCGCGGCGAAGTCCGCGCGCACTGCGCTAGGGTAGGTGCTGGCTCCGTGCGGAGGGCACGGCGATCGCCTGCCGGATTGGTGGAATTGGCAGACACGGCGCACTCAAAATGCGCTGCCGAGAGGTGTGCGGGTTCGAGTCCCGCATCCGGCACCGGGAAGACGGAAGAGCGGGGCTCCCGAGAGGGAGCCCCGCTCTTCGCGTTCCGCGGCGGCAGCGGTCACACCGGCACGCCGCCCCGGCCGATGGGGTGATCGCCTGGGTCGGCCTCGGGCAGCTGGCCGGTCGACTCCCCCATGCGGTGGATGCGCAGCGTATTCGTCGCACCGACGATCCCCGGAGGCGATCCGGCGATGATGATCACCTTGTCTCCGATCTCTGCTCGATCGCGATCGAGCAGCACGAGGTCCACTTGCAGGAACATCTCGTCCGTCGATCCGACCCGCGGCACCTCGTAGCTGCGAGCGCCCCAGGTGAGCTCCATGCGGCGGCGCGTATCCGGGTCGGGCGTGAAGCAGATGATCGGGATAGGCCGGCGCAGCCGGGACATGCGGCGCACCGTGTCGCCCGACTCGGTGAACACGCAGATGTACTTCGCGCCGACGAAGTCGGCGACCTCGGATGCCGCGAGCGTCAGGGCGCCCCCCTGCGTGCGCGGCGCGGTGCCGATCGGGTCGATGCGATCGAGCGCGTGGTCCTCCGTGGCCTCGATGATGCGGGCCATGGTGGCGACGGCCTGCACCGGATACGCGCCGACGCTGGTCTCGCCCGACAGCATCACGGCGTCGGCCCCGTCGAGGATCGCGTTGGCGCAGTCGGAGGCCTCGGCCCGCGTCGGCCGCGGGTTCTCGATCATCGACTCGAACACCTGGGTCGCGACGATCACCGGCTTGGCGTTGCGACGCGCGAGGGCGATCGCCTCGGTCTGCACGAGCGGCACCCGCTCGAGCGGCAGTTCGACGCCGAGATCGCCGCGCGCGACCATGATGCCGTCGAAGGCTGCGACGATCTCCTCGAGGTGCTCGACGGCCTGGGGCTTCTCGATCTTCGCGATGACCGGGAGGCGGACCCCCTCCTCAGCCATGATCTCGTGCACGCGGACGACATCCGCCGCGTCGCGCACGAACGAGAGCGCGATGTAGTCGACGCCGAGCTGCAGCGCCCAGCGCAGGTCCTCCTCGTCCTTCTCGGAGAGGGCGGGCACGTTCACCGCGACGCCCGGCAGGTTGATGCCCTTGTTGTTCGACACGGCGCCCGGGATCTCGACGACGGTGTACACGGTGTCCTCGGTGACGCGCACCGCGCGCAGACCGACCTTGCCGTCGTCGATGAGCAGCGGATCGCCGGGCCTCACATCGCCGGGCAGGCCCTTGTGGGTGGTGCTCGAGAGATGACGGTCGCCCACGATGTCGCGGGTGGTGATGGCGAACTCGTCGCCCACCTCGAGCTCGTAGGGGCCGCCCTCGAACTTGCCGAGGCGGATCTTGGGGCCCTGCAGATCGGCGAGCACGGCGATCGGGCGGCCGACCTCGGCCTCGGCGCGGCGGATGTTGCGGTAGATGCCCTCGTGCACGTTGTAGGTGCCGTGGGACATGTTGAGCCGGGCGACGTTCACGCCGGCGCGGATCAGTTCGAGGGTGTGGTCGTAGCTGGATACCGCTGGTCCCCAGGTGGCGACGATCTTGGCGTGACGCATATCGGTGTCGGCTCCTTCGTCCGCTAGTTGGCCTGGGCGGCTCGGTGATGCTCGGCCGGGCTCTCCCCGGCCGGTTCGACTTCCGCCGGCTCATCGGCCGGCTCATCGGCCGGCGCGGGGGCGTCGCCGCGATCGATCACGTGAAAGTAGTGCTCGGGATCGGAGGTCTCGTTCAGCACCGCGTCGGACGGGTTGCTGCGGCCCGGCAGGTACACGGACGCCTCGACCCCGACGTGCCTGCTGCGCTGGACGAAGTAGACGACGATGCCCAGCACGATCGCGAGGAGGGCGGCGAGCACGTTGGTGCGGATGCCGAGGAACAGCAGGCTGGGATCCACGCGCAGCGACTCGATGAAGGTGCGGCCGATGCCGTACCAGACGAGGTACATCGCGAAGAAGGTGCCCCAGCGGGGACGCAGCCTGCGCTCGATCGCGAGCAGCACGAAGACGCCGAGCACGTTCCAGAGCGCCTCGTACAGGAAGGTCGGATGGAACAGCGTCCCCTCGGGCAGGCCGATCGGGAAGGCGGAGTTGCTCGACTCGATCTCCAGGCCCCACGGCAGCGTGGTCGGCCCGCCGAAGAGCTCATGGTTGAACCAGTTGCCGAAGCGCCCGATCGCCTGGGCGATGAGCATGCCTGGCACGAGCGCGTCGGCGAACGACCAGAAGCGGATGCCCGTGATCCGGGAGGCGATGAGCACGCCGACGGCCCCGCCGATGAGCGATCCGAAGATGGCGATGCCGCCGTTCCAGAAGGCGAAGATCTCGAGCGGGTTCTTGCCCTCTCCGAAGTAGTCGCCCCAGTGGGTGAGCACGTGGTAGAGGCGGGCGCCGACGATGCCGAGCACGAGAGCCCAGACCAGGAAGTCGAAGACCGCCCCGCGCTCGCCGCCGCGGCTGCCCAGCCGGCGCGCCGTCCAGATGCCCGCGACGACGATGCCTGCGATGATGCACAGCGCGTAGAGGTAGATGCGCAGCGGGCCGAACTGCAGATACTGGAGCTCGGGGCTCGGGATGCTCAGCGGGAGAATCATTCACTCCTCTTTCGCCTGCGGCCTGTGCCGCCGGGGTCTGTCTTCGATGATGCGGGCCGGACCCGCGGACGGATCAATCCTACAGCGCGGTATCTGCTGCTCCTGAGTCGTTCGGTCGCCGCGTGCCGGCGGCGGGGACATCATCCGGACGCCGCGTGCCCGCGGCGATCCCCCGCACTACCTCGCCGAGGCGGGGTACCCCGCCGTCTCGCAGCGCGCGCACGAAGGCGGTGCCGACGATCGCGCCGTCGGCGTACTCCAGCGCGGCCGCGACCTGCTCGGCCGTGGAGATCCCGATGCCCACGCAGGCGAGATCGACGCCCTGCTCCCGGAGGCGCGCGGTGAGCGCGCGGGCCGCGGCGTCGAGCTGCGCCCGCTCCCCCGTGATGCCCATCGTCGAGACGGTGTAGACGAAGCCCCTGCTCGCCTCGACGACCATGCGCAGGCGCTCGTCGCTCGAGCTGGGGGCCGCGAGGAACACCCGGTCGAGGCCGAGGCGCTCGCTCGTCTCGATCCAATCGGCCGCGGCATCGGGGGTGATGTCGGGGGTGATGAGGCCGGCGCCTCCGGCCTCTGCCAGGTCGCGCGCGAAGCGCTCGACGCCGTACTGCAGCACCGGGTTCCAGTAGGTCATCACGAGGATCGGCACGTCGACGGCCTCGCGCACCCGGCGCACCGCCTCGAACACGTGCGCCACGCGGAAACCCCCGGCGAGCGCGGTCTGCGTCGCCTCCTGGATGATCGCGCCGTCCATCACGGGATCGGAGTACGGCAGCCCGAGCTCGAGCACGTCGGCGCCGCTGCCGGCCATCTCGATGGCCGCCTCCACGCTCGTGTCGAGGTCCGGGAAGCCCACCGGCAGATACCCGACGAGCGCGCCGCGCCGATCCCGCTTCGCCTCGCGGATCGCCGTCGCGACCCGAGATCCGTTCCCGTTCATTCGCCGACCACCGTCTCTTCGCCGTCGAGCAGGCCGAAGTACCGGCCCGCGGTCGCCATGTCCTTGTCGCCGCGGCCCGAGAGGCTCACCGCGATGATGCCGTCGGGGCCGAGCTCGCGTCCGATGCGGATCGCGCCCGCCAGCGCGTGCGCCGACTCGATCGCCGGGATGATGCCCTCGGTGCGGCTGAGCAGGCGCAGCGCCTGCATGGCCTCGTCGTCGGTCGCGGGGATGTACTCGGCGCGGCCGATGTCGGCGAGCCAGGCGTGCTCGGGGCCGACGCCCGGGTAGTCGAGGCCGGCGGAGATCGAGTGCGACTCGATGGTCTGGCCGTCCTCGTCCTGCAGCACGTAGGTCATGGCCCCGTGCAGGATGCCGGGGCGGCCGCGCTCGATCGAGGCCGCCTGCCGCTCGGTGTCGACGCCGTCGCCCGCCGCTTCGACACCGTACAGCCTCACGTCGGCGTCGTCGAGGAAGGCGTCGAACATGCCGATCGCGTTGGATCCACCACCCACGCACGCCACCACCGCGTCAGGCAGGCGGCCGGTGCGCTCGAGCAGCTGCGCGCGCGCCTCCTCCGAGATGATCTTCTGGAAGTCGCGCACCATCGCCGGGAACGGGTGCGGTCCTGCCGCCGTGCCGAAGATGTAGTTGGTGTGCTCGACGCTCGCCACCCAGTCGCGATAGGCCTCGTTGATCGCGTCCTTGAGGGTGCGGGATCCCGCCTTCACCGGGATCACCTCGGCGCCGAGCAGGCGCATCCTGGCCACGTTGAGCGCCTGGCGCTCCGTGTCGACCTCGCCCATGTAGATCGTGCAGTCGAGGCCGAAGAGGGCCGCCGCGGTGGCCGTGGCGACGCCGTGCTGGCCTGCGCCGGTCTCGGCGATGACGCGCTGCTTGCCGAGGCGCTTCGTGAGGAGCGCCTGACCGAGCACGTTGTTGATCTTGTGCGAGCCGGTGTGGTTGAGGTCCTCGCGCTTGAGGAACACCCGCGCGCCCCCGGCGTGCTCGGCGAATCGCGGCACCTCCGTGATGGGCGAGGGCCGGCCCGCGTACGAGCTCAGCAGCTCGGCGAGCTCGGCCCGGAACGCGGGATCGGCCTGCGCCTCCTCGTAGGCGGCGGTCAGCTCGTCGATCGCCGCGATGAGCGACTCCGGCATGTAGCGGCCGCCGTAATCGCCGAAGAAGGGGCCGTGCTGGTCGCGGAGCGAGTCTGTCATCTCTGCCTTCACAGTTCGAGGGGCCTATGCGGTTCGAGGGTGGTCCGGGGCCGGCTGCGAGGCTGCGGCCGATGGCGCACCGGGTCAGACGCTCAGATAGGAGGCGAGCGTCGAGACGGGGTCGCCCGTCACGAGGGCCTCGCCGACGAGCACCGCATCGGCGCCGGCCTCGCGGTAGCGCTCCACGTCGGCGACGCCGAGCACGGCCGACTCGGCCACGCGGATCACGCCGGCCGGGATCTGGTCGGCGACACGGCCGAACAGATCGCGGTCGAGCTCGAAGGTGCGCAGATCGCGGGCGTTCACCCCGATCAGCTCGGCGCCGAGATCGACGGCACGCGCGACCTCGTCGGCGGAGTGCGCCTCCACGAGCGGGGTCATGCCGAGCTCCCGGATCATCTCGTGCAGGCGCACCAGACGGTCCTGCGGGAGCGCCGCGACGATGAGCAGCACCAGATCTGCGCCCGCAGCCCGGGCCTCGAGCACCTGGTACTCGTCGCCGATGAAATCCTTGCGCAGCACCGGGATGCTGACGGCCTTGCGCACGGCCTCGAGATCGGCGAGGGAACCCTTGAATCTGCGCTCCTCGGTGAGCACGCTGACGGCGCTCGCGCCACCGGCCTCGTACTGGGCCGCGAGGGCATGCGGTTCGGGGATGTCGGCGAGGTCACCGCGCGACGGGCTCGCTCGCTTCACCTCGGCGATCACCTTGATGTGATCGGCCGGGGCGAGCGCCTCGAGCGCGTCGAGCGCGGCCGGGCGCTGCAGCGCCTCGGCCTCGAGCTGCGCATAGGGCCGGGACTCACGGCGGGCCCTCGCGTCTTCGAGGGAACCCGCCAGCAGTTGGTCGAGCACCTCAGTCGTGCGGCTTGGGGCTGAACTTCGGGCCGTTCACGCCGAAGCCGGCCTTGGCGAGGATCCACCCGAGCAGGGCGCCCACGACCACCACGCCGACGCACACCCACACCATCGTCGAGTTGTGCAGGAAGAAGAAGACGGTGCCGGCGGCGATGCCGAGCAGCATCACCACGACCGCCGTCCATGCGGCTGGTGAATCACCGTGACCGGGGTCTCCGTGCTGGGTACTCATGAATCTCCTTCTGAAAGATTACGGACGCTCCCAGCCTACCGGATATCCTCGCCGCGGGCTTCGCGACGCTCGCCGCATCCGCGAGCCGTTGCTCCGGCGCTCACCGTTGCGACGGACGAGACCGCGGGTTTCCGTCCGTCGCAACGGTGAGCGCCGTCGGAACGGTCGGCGGAAAACGGATCAGGCCGCGCCGGCGCCGGCCCCGGCGACGGTGCAGGCGGCTCAGGAGGGATCCGACGCAGTCGGATCGTCGCCGTGCGTGAGCGAGTCCCAGTCTGAGATGCGATCGGGCGCGGCTGCGGGATCGGCAGCGGCGCGCGGGCCGGCGTCGTACTTGCGGCCGGCGCTTCCCCAGCGCCCTCCGAGGGTCGCGGCTCCCGCGCCGAGCACCGCGGCGAGCGCGCCCGCGACCAAGCAGACCCAGGCCCAGGCCGACACGGAGCTCCAGACGACCGCCGATCCCGCTCCCCCTCCCGCGAGACCGGTGAGCTCGGTGATGCGGCCGCTGACCGCGGGGATCGGGGCCGCGATCACTCCGGCCGTCAGCGCGACGAGGCCGGCGCCGAGCAGCGCGACGAGCACCCCCAGCACCCGACGGAACACGGGTCCGGCGATGGTGAGCGCCAGAGCGGCCGCCACGATCGCGATGGAGACCGGCGACAGCGCGGCGTTGACCGCGTGGCCTGCGACGTCCTCGACGTCGTGCACTCCGTCGAGCATGAACGAGACCCAGGTCTGCGAGCCGGCCAGCAGGCCGACGGCCCCCGAGAGCGCGATCCCGGAGAGGATCGCGGGCTTAGCGCGCATCCCCTGCGCCGTTCAGCTCGTGCAGCGTGTTGGCGATGGCGATAGCGCGCAGCGGGGCCGCGGCCTTGCTGCGGCACTCCGCGTCCTCGGTCTCCGGCACGGAGTCGGCGACGATACCGGCGCCGGCCTGCACCATCGCGATGCCCTCCTTGATCGTCGCGGTGCGGATCGCGATCGCGAGGTCCGCCGCTCCCCCGAGACCGAAGTAGCCGACCACTCCGCCGTAGACGCCGCGCTGCACGGGCTCCAGCTCGTCGATGATCTCGAGGGCGCGAGGTTTCGGGGCGCCGCTCAGCGTGCCAGCCGGGAAGGTGGCGCGGAAGACGTCGATCGGGTTCTGATCGGCGCGCGTGCGGCCCTCCACCGTCGAGACGATGTGCATGATGTGGCTGAAGCGCTCGATGCGCATGAACTCGGTCACCTCGACCGACGACGGCTCGCACACCCGCAGCAGATCGTTGCGGGCGAGGTCGACGAGCATGAGGTGCTCGGCGCGCTCCTTCTCGTCGGCGAGGAGGTCGCGCTCGTGCTGCTGATCCTCGTCCGTGGTGGCGCCGCGGGGGCGCGATCCCGCGATCGGATGCGTCATCACGTGCCCGCTCTCCTGCACCGTGACGAGCGCCTCGGGGCTCGAGCCGACCACGGAGAAGGGCTCGCCCTGCGCGTCCTCGAGCCGCAGCAGGTACAGGTACGGGCTCGGGTTGAGATGGCGCAGCACGCGGTAGACGTCGAGCGGGTCGGCGGTGCACTCCTGGTCGAAGCGCTGCGATGGCACCACCTGGAAGATGTCGCCGTCGACGATGTAGCGCTTCGCGCGCTCGACTGAGGCCATGAACTCGGGGGTGCTGGTGAGGCGCTCGGGATCCGGCAGCGCGTCGCGATCCAGCGCCCCCAGCGGCGAGGGAGCCGGCGCGGCCAGCGCGGCCTGCAGCGCGTCGAGGCGGGCCTGCGCGTCCGCCCACTGGGCGTCGGCCCACTGCGCATCGGCTCCGATGTCGCCGGTCGAACCCGTCGAGACCGCCGGATCCGCCTCCAGCACGGCGTCGTTCAGCACATTGGCGAGCAGCACGACGCTGCCCTCGCGGTGGTCGATGACCACGAGCTCGGATACGAAGCCGAGCCCCTGCGTCGGCAGGCCGGGCCCATCGGCCGGGCCGTGCTCGAGCCGTTCGAACTGGCGCACCGTGTCCCAGCCGAGGTAGCCGACGAAGCCGCTCGCGAGCGGCGGCAGCCCCTCCACCTGCGGCGCCCGCCAGCGCTCGTAGACGGCGCGCAGCGCCTCGACGGGCGCGAGTCCGCTCACGCCGCCGGGCAGCAGGCGCTCCTCGGTCACCGCGGAGTCGCCGGCGCCCGGCCTCCAGTGCGCCCGGCCGCCGCGCTCGCCCAGCACGCCGAAGCTGCCCGCGCCGACGAAGCTGAAGCGCGTCCACACGCCGCCCTGCTCGGCGGACTCGAGCAGGAAGGTGCCCGGCCTGGAGGCCGCGACCTTGCGGTAGATGCCGACGGGCGTGTCGGCGTCGGCGAAGATCTCGCGGCAGACGGGGATCACGGCGTGGGAGGCGCGCGCGGCGTCGAAGGCGGCGCGCGTGGTCGTCAGTGTCACCGCATCAGCCTATCGCGGTCGACCCGAGCCGACCGCTCCCCGCCGTCTCGGCGATCCATTCGTCAGTTTCAGGGGCTCCAGCGCGGGCGATACCCCTGAAACTGACCAATGGATCGGGGATGCGGAGCTGCGGAGCTACCGCACGGGGCCGGCAGCCGGTTCGGGATCCCCGGGAGCATCGGGGTCCCCCACCAGCGCCGCGATCTCGCGGTCGGCGAAGCAGGTGCGGGTGCCCGTGTGGCAGGCCGCGCCGAGCTGGATCACGCGCACGAGCAGCGTGTCGCCGTCGCAGTCGGCGGAGACCGAGCGCACGTACTGGCGGTGCCCCGAGGTGTCGCCCTTGCGCCAGTACTCCTGGCGCGATCGCGACCAGAAGGTCACCCGGCCCGAGGTGAGCGTGCGGCGGACGGCCTCGCGGTCCATCCAGGCGAGCATGAGCACCTCGCCGGACTCGTCGTCCTGGATGATCGCGGGCAGCAGCCCGTCGGCGTTGAAGACGAGCGATGCGGGTACGGGATCGCGGTGGGTCATAGGTGGCTCCGTTTGCTCTTGCCGGGGTTTCGACTTCGCTCAACCGGCGGCGGTCAGGCGCACGGTGTGCCCGGCGTCGGCGAGCGCCCGCTTCACCTGGCCGACCGTGAAGGTGCCGTCGTGGAACACCGAGGCGGCGAGCACGGCGTCGGCGCCCGCCTCGATCGCGGGGGCGAAGTGCTCGAGCCTGCCGGCGCCGCCCGAGGCGATGACGGGCACGTGGGAGATCTCGCGCACGAGGCGGGTGAGCTCGAGGTCGAAGCCGGCGAGCGTGCCGTCGGCATCCATGGAGTTGACGAGCAGCTCGCCCGCCCCGCGCTCGACGGCTTCGCGGCACCACTCGAGCGCGTCGAGATCGGTCTCGCGCTTGCCGCCGTGCGTGGTGACCACGAACCCGGACGGCGTGCGCGGCGAGCGCTTCACGTCGAGCGACAGCACGAGCACCTGGGCGCCGAAGCGATCGGCGATCTCGCCGATCACCGCCGGCCTGGCGATCGCGCCGCTGTTGATCCCGACCTTGTCGGCACCGACGCCGAGCAGCCGGGCCACGTCCTCGGCGCTGCGCACGCCGCCGCCGACGGTGAGCGGGATGAAGACCTGCTCGGCGGTGCGCTGCACCACCTCGTACGTGGTGGAGCGGTCGTCGACGGTCGCCGTGACGTCGAGGAAGGTCAGCTCGTCGGCTCCCTGCTCGGCGTAGCGGGCGGCGAGCTCCACGGGATCCCCCGCGTCGCGCAGATTCAGGAAGTTGACGCCCTTGACGACGCGGCCGGCGGCGACGTCGAGGCACGGGATCACACGGGTCGCGATGGTCATGATCGGGATCCCTAGAACCGCGCCGCGTGCACCTGCGTCACGAAGATGCCCTTCGCGCCGAGGTCGTGCAGCTGATCCATCACGTCGTTCGCGTCGTCGCGGCGCACCATCACGCGCACCGCCACCCAGCCCTGCTTCTCGAGCGGCGACACCGTGGGCGACTCGATGCCGCTCGCGACGGCGCTGGCCGCCTCGATCTGCTCGGTCGGCAGGTCGTACTCCACGATCACGTACTTGCGGGCCACCAGCACGCCCCGCAGGCGCCGCAGCAGCCGCGCGGCGTCGGGGTGCTCCGTCGGCCCCCCGATGAGCAGGGCCGTCGACTCGAGGATCACGGGGCCGAAGATCTCGAGGCCGGCCGCGCGCAGGGTCGCGCCGGTCGACACGACGTCGGCGACCGCGTCGGCCACGCCGAGCTGCACGGCCGATTCCACGGCCCCGTCGAGCTTCACGAGCGCCGCCTCGATGCCGCGGGCGCGCAGGTAGTCGTCGACGAGCTTCGGGTAGCTGGTGGCGACGCGCCGGCCGGCGAGGTGGGCGATGTCGGAGATCTCCCCGCCGGCGGGCGAGGCGAAGCGGAACGTCGAGTCGGCGAAGTCGAGCGCGGCGATCTCGTGCGCCTCCGATCCCGAATCGAGCAGCAGGTCGCGGCCCGTGATGCCGACGTCGAGCGCGCCGGAACCCACGTACGTCGCGATGTCTCGCGGACGCAGGTAGAAGAACTCGACGCCGTTGCGGGTGTCGGTGTGCACGAGCTTGCGGCTGTCCCGGCGACCCGAGTAGCCCGCCTCGGCGAGCATCTCGGCGGCGACCTCGGAGAGCGATCCCTTGTTGGGAACGGCTATGCGCAGCATGGTGGTGGTGGAATCCTTCCGTGGCGGCCGACGGGTGCGCCGGCCGGGGTGATATGAGGTCAGCGGAGGAGCGTCGGCGCGCGGGAGGACCGCACTCCGACGCTACAGATGCGCGTACACGTCCTCGAGCTGCAGGCCCTTCGCCAGCATGAGCACCTGCAGGTGGTAGAGCAGCTGGCTGATCTCCTCGGCGCAGGCCTCGTCGGACTCGTACTCGGCGGCCATCCACACCTCGGCGGCCTCCTCGACGATCTTCTTGCCGATCGCGTGCACGCCGGCGTCGAGGCGGGCGACGGTGTCGCTGCCCTCGGGGCGCGAGACGGCCTTCTCGCCGAGCTCAGCGAACAGATCATCGAACGATTTCACGTGACCACCCTACCGCGCCCCGGCGGTCCGCGCCGTCCGTCGGCACTGTCCGTGGGCGCCGACGGTCAGTGCGCGTGCGCCGCCGCCGCGACGCGGAGCTCGGCGATCCGGTCCTCGGGCACGCCGCCGTAGACCGCGGATCCCGCGACGAAGGTGTCGGCCCCGGCTTCAGCCGCGATCCCGATCGTGTCCTTCGAGATGCCTCCGTCGACCTGCAGCCACACGTCGAGGCCGAGCCGGGCCCTCGCCTCGGAGAAGCGGCGCAGCTTCGGCATCATGTCGGCCATGAACGACTGGCCCCCGAAGCCGGGCTCGACCGTCATCACGAGCACCTGGTCGAACTCGGGCAGCAGCTCGAGATAGGGTTCGGGATCGGTGCCCGGCTTGAGCGCGACACCGGCGCGCGCGCCGATCTCGCGCAGGCGGCGGGCGAGCGCCACAGGATCGGCGGCGGCCTCGGCGTGGAAGGTGACGGAGTACGCGCCCAGCTCGGCGTATGCCGGCGCCCAGCGGTCGGCGTCCTCGATCATGAGGTGCACGTCGAGCGGGATCGGCGAGACCGCCTGGATGCGCTCGACGATGGGCGGGCCCATCGTGAGGTTGGGCACGAAGTGGTTGTCCATGACGTCGACGTGCACGAGATCGGCCGTGGCGATGGCCTCGAGCTCGGACTGCAGATTGACGAAGTCGGCGGACAGGATGCTGGGATTGATGCGCTGCGCGGTCACCCGTCCACCCTACGGCTTCGCCGTCTTCCGCCGCCAAACCGAAGCGGAATCGCTCCCGACCTCGTAGGGTGGATGACATGAGCGAGCCGAACGAGAACCCGCAGCAGCCCGATCCCGAGCCCGCCGTCCCCCCTGCGGGCGGTGCGGCCGACCCGGCGCCGCAGCCGCCGGCGGCCGATTCCGACCCGACCCGGCAGTCCGAACCGCCGACCTACAGCCCGGACCCGCCCACCACCCCCTTCGCGCAGCCGCCCGGCGGCGACGCCGCGCAGCAGCAGTTCCAGCCCCAGCAGCAG
>JASGDX010000099.1:0-10225 GCA_047606985.1 Leucobacter sp.
GACGGGGCGGACGCCCGGGCCGCAGCGCACGAGCGCTCCTCGGAGCAACTCGGCGGATCGCACCGCGGGCGGCCAGAGGTCGACGCGGGGGATCGGACGCGATGGAGCGGAGAGCGCGGAGAGCGCACGGGCCGGCGGGCTGGAGGTCATGCCTCCATGCTCGCCCCTGCGGAGCGGCCCCGAACGCCGATCAGCGCGGAATGTGGATAACTCGTGCCTGTGAGCGAGGAGGCTCAGTCGCCGATCGCCGCGAGCCACGACTGCTGAGCGGCGAGCTTCTGCTCGGCCTCGGCGAGGGCTCCGGCGTCGCCGGCGGCCCGAGCCGCCTCGGCCTGCGCCTCCAGCTCGGCGATCGAGGCCTCGAGCTGACCGCGGAGACCCTCGCTGCGCGCTTTGGTCTCGGGGTTGGTCTTGCGCCAGTGATCGTCCTCGAGGTGCTTCACGTGATCCTCGATCTCGCGCAGCCTGCCCTCGACATCGCGCAGCGCCTCGCGGGGCACCCGTCCGATCTCGTCCCACCGCAGCTGGACCTCGGTCAGGAGCTTCCGAGCGGCGGCGTGGTCGCGCTGCTCGAGAATCGGCGCCGCCTCGTCGAGCAGCGCCCGCTTCGCGGCGAGATTGGCCTCGTACTCCTCGTTGGTCTGGGCGACCTCCGCCGCCTTGGCCTCGTAGAGCACGTCGCCCGCCGCCTTGAAGCGGGCCCACAGCTGGTCGTCGAGCTTGCGGCTGGCGCGTCCGGCCGCCTTCCACTCGTCGAGCAGCGCCCGGTAGGCGGGAATGCCGTCGACACCCTTGGGCGCGAGCGCCTCGGCCGCGGCGATGATGCGCTCCTTGCGCTGCTTGACGTCCTTGTTGTTGGCATCCATCTGGGCGAAGTGGGCGCGGCGGGCCGAGTCGAACGACTGGCGGGCTGCGCGGAAGCGCTTCCAGAGCGCGTCGGCCTGCGGCTTGGGGATCTGGGGGCCGCCGCGCTGGGCGGCCTGCCAGCTCGCGAACAGCTGCTCGAAGGCCTGGCTCGTGTCCTTCCAGCGGATCGAGGCCTCGGGCTGCGCCGCGAGGCGTTCGGCCTCGACGACGATGGCCTCGCGCTGCTCGACGGCCTCCTTGCGGGCGGCCTCGCGCTCGGCCTGCTGCTTCTCGCTCAGCTCGGCGGTCTTCTCGACGAGCTTCTCGAGGCGCTCGCGCAGCGCCGCGAGGTTCCCGACCGCGGCGGGCTCGACGAGCTGCTCGCGCAGCCTCGCGACGGTGTCCGCGGCCGATGCGTCTGCTGTGCCGCGCGCGATGCGCGCCTCGAGCAGGGTCACCTGGCCCTCGAGATCGGCGTACTTGCGGGTGAAGTAGGCGAGCGCCTCTTCGGGGGTGCCGTCGGGGAAGGAGCCCACCGCGCGCTCGCCCTCGCCGTCGCGCACGTAGACGGTGCGGTCGTCGTCGACTCGGCCCCAGGGCGTTTCGTTGCTCGCTTCACTCACGGTTCTGCTCACCTGTCGTGTGTGGGCCGGCGTAGCGGCCGTATGGAATAGACTCCTCCACTATGCCACAGCGCCGGCTCCCGGGCGCCGGGAGAGCCGGCCGGCGTCGCTGTCGGAGGCCCTCGATACGATGGAGCAATGGAATCGAGACCCGCGCCGTCGCACACCGCCCCGCTCGCGGTGCGCATGCGGCCGCAGTCGCTCGACGAGGTGGTGGGGCAGCAGCACCTGCTGCGACCGGGATCGCCGCTGCGCACGCTGGCCGCCGGATCTCCGGGCGGCGGGGGCGCGGTCTCCCTGATCCTGTGGGGCCCGCCGGGTACGGGCAAGACCACGCTCGCTCAGGCCATCGCGCACTCGAGCGGACGCAAGTTCGTCGAGCTGTCGGCGGTCACCGCCGGCATCAAGGACGTGCGCGCGGTCATGGAGCGGGCGCTCGACGACCGCGATCTCTACGACATCGCCACCGTGCTCTTCCTCGACGAGATCCATCGCTTCACGAAGGCGCAGCAGGACGCGCTCCTGCCCGGCGTCGAGAACGGGTGGGTGACGCTCGTCGCCGCCACCACCGAGAACCCGTCGTTCTCGGTGATCAGCCCGTTGCTCTCCCGTTCGCTGCTGCTCACGCTCGAACCCCTCGAAGACGCGGATCTGCGGCAGCTGCTCGAGCGGGCGATCGCCGATCCGCGCGGCCTCGCCGGTGCCGTCGAGGTCGACGAGGAGGCGCTGGAGGCGCTCGTGCAGCTGGCCTCGGGCGACGCGCGGCGCGCGCTGACGGGGCTCGAGGCCGCCGCGGCCTCGGCGCTCGCGATGGAGCGGGAGGAGGGCGCGGAGGATCCGCCGGGCGTCACCGCCGAGATCGTGTCGGCGTCGGTCGACCGGGCGCTGCTGCGCTACGACCGCAACGGCGATCAGCACTACGACGTGATCAGCGCCTTCATCAAATCGCTGCGCGGTTCGGATCCCGATGCCGCGATCCACTACCTCGCCCGCATGATCGAGGCGGGGGAGGATCCGCGCTTCATCGCGCGCCGGCTCATGGTGCACGCAGCGGAGGATGTGGGCATGGCGGATCCGCTGGCGCTCCAGGTCGCCGTCGCCGCCGCCGAGGCGACGCAGCTCATCGGCCTGCCAGAGGCGCGGATCCCGCTCGCGGAGGCCACTATCTACATCGCAACGGCGCCCAAGTCGAACGCCGTGGTGATGGCCATCGACGCGGCCATCTCCGATGTGAAGGCCGGCCGCTTCGGGCTCGTGCCCACGCACCTGCGCGACGCCCACTACCCGGGCGCCAAGCGCATGGGCCACGGCAAGGGCTACCGCTACCCCCACGACGACCCGAGGGGCGTGTCCGAGCAGCAGTATCTGCCCGACGAGCTGGTCGACCGCGTCTACTACGCGCCCACCCAGCACGGCAACGAGCGGGAGGTCTCCGACCGCCTCGACAAGATCCGCCGCATCACGCGCGGGCAGTCGGGCGGATCGTGAGGCGCGTCCTGACGCCTCCGCCCGGGTGGGAGACGACACCGGATCCCCGACGTTGCGAAGCGATCTGGTAGACTGATCGCTGGCCAACATCACCTCCGCGCACGGCTGCGCGCGGATCGGCGGATGGCAGGCGCCCTGTAGCCGGGTTTCTGCAATGGTCGTTCCCTCACCGAAAACGGTGCGCTGCGTCGCGTGCATTGCGTGCGAGAGCTCGTGAATGCGGGCGCAGCCTGGCCGAGAGAACACGCGGCTCGATCCCGAACCGCGATGACGAACAGAAACCCGAAAGGACCCACGTGTCGACCACGTCGCGTACCCGTTCCAAGACCCGCCTCAGCCGCTCGCTGGGCATCGCCCTCACCCCGAAGGCCGCGCGCTACCTCGAGAAGCGTCCCTACGGCCCCGGCCAGCACGGCCGCACCAAGCGCAAGAGCGACAGCGACTACGCCGTCCGTCTGCGCGAGAAGCAGCGTCTCCGGGCCCAGTACGGCATCCGCGAGAAGCAGCTGCAGATCGCCTTCAAGGAGGCCCGCCGCCAGGACGGCCTGACCGGTGAGAACCTGGTCGAGCTGCTCGAGATGCGCCTCGACGCGCTCGTGCTGCGCGCCGGCTTCGCCCGCACCACCGCGCAGGCCCGCCAGCTCGTCGTGCACCGCCACATCCTCGTCGACGGCAAGATCGTCGACCGCCCCTCCTTCCGCGTGAAGCCGGGCCAGCTCATCCACGTCAAGGAGCGTTCGGAGGGCCTCGAGCCCTTCCAGGTCGCCGCTGCCGGCGGTCACGCCGAGGTGCTGCCGAACGTTCCCGGCTACCTCGAGGTCGAGCTCGACAAGCTCCAGGCCCGCCTGGTCCGCCGTCCCAAGCGCGCCGAGGTCCCCGTGACCTGCGAGGTGCAGCTGGTGGTCGAGTACTACTCGGGCCGCTGAGCGTCCGCCCTCGGCGAGGGGCGTCGGATTCCGTTCGTTCGGGACCGGCGCCCCTCGCGCGTTTCCGAGCCGTTTCGCGGCTCGCGCACCGGAGCCGTGTCGGGGGCTACCGCTAAGCTAATGAGGTGCTTCGCGAGCGCGGCCCTCCGCCGCGTCCGCCCGTCGGAGGAGGAATCGGACATGCGCAAGCTGTTGTGGCTCTCGAGCGGTGTGGTGCTGGGCTTCATCGCCGCCCACTTCGTCAATCAGACGTCCGAGGGGCGTCGCTTCTTCACCCGGCTCAACCGGGGCCTGGCAGAGTTCAACCGCGCGTTCTCCGCCGGTTATCACGATGCCGAGAGCGTCGTCGGCGACGCGGC
Organism: Leucobacter sp.; assembly: GCA_047606985.1. Lineage (GTDB taxonomy): Bacteria > Actinomycetota > Actinomycetes > Actinomycetales > Microbacteriaceae > Leucobacter. Next base: position 4,243 of record JASGDX010000099.1, read on the forward strand.
CGACGACGTCGAGGAGGCGCTGCGCAGTCTGCGCGACAAGAGCGCGGAGGGCTGACGCCGAGCGCTCCGGCGCCCCGCCGGCCCCACCCGGGCGCCGATCACCAAGCCGCGATCACCAGGCCGCGATCCCGCAGCCGCACACGACCCCAGAAAGACACCGCCCCGATGCAGACCGCTGAAATCCATCGCCGCTGGCTCGACTTCTTCGAGAAGCGGGGGCACGCCGTCGTGCCGTCGGCCTCCCTCGTGAGCGATGATCCCAGCCTCATGTTCACGGTCGCTGGCATGGTGCCCTTCGTGCCCTATCTCTCCGGCCTCGTGCCGGCGCCGTACCCGCGTGCGACGAGCGTGCAGAAGTGCATTCGCACCAACGACATCGAAGAGGTCGGCAGGACCCCCCGCCACGGCACCTTCTTCCAGATGTGCGGCAACTTCTCCTTCGGCGACTACTTCAAGGAGGGGGCGATCTCCTTCGCCTGGGAGCTGCTCACCACCAGCGAGGCGGACGGCGGCCTCGGTTTCGACCCGAAGGACCTCTGGGTCACCGTCTACGAGGACGACGACGAGGCGCTCGCGCTGTGGAAGCGGCACTCGACGCTGCCCGACGAGCGCATCCAGCGCCTCGGCAAGGACACGAACTACTGGTCGACCGGGCAGCCCGGACCGGCGGGCCCCTGCTCGGAGATCTTCTACGACATGGGAGCGGAGTACGGCGTCGACGGGGGGCCTGCGACCGACGACGATCGCTACGTGGAGATCTGGAATCTGGTGTTCATGCAGTACCAGATCACCGATGTGAAGTCGAAGACCGACTTCACGATCGTCGGCGAGCTTCCGAACAAGAACATCGACACCGGCCTGGGGCTCGAGCGCGTCGCCTTCATCAAGCAGGGCGTGCAGAACATGTACGAGATCGACCAGGTGCGCCCCGTGCTCGATCGTGCTGCCGAGCTGGCGGGCAAGACCTACGGCGCCGACCACGACGACGATGTGCGCCTGCGCGTGATCGCCGACCACGTGCGCAGCGGCCTCATGCTCATCGCCGACGGCGTGACCCCCTCGAACGAGGGGCGCGGCTACATCCTGCGCCGCCTGCTGCGCCGGGTGATCCGCTCGATGCGCCTGCTGGGCGTCGACGGCCCCACCTTCCCCGAGCTCTTCCCCGTGTCGCGCGACGCGATGCAGGCCGCCTACCCCGAGGTGGCGAGCGGCTTCGACTTCATCTCGCGCGCCGCGTACGCCGAGGAGCGCGCCTTCCTGCGCACGCTCTCCTCGGGCAGCCAGACCCTCGACGCGGCGGTGAGCGCGGCGAAGGAGGCCGGCGCGGCGGTTCCAGGCGACACCGCATTCCTGCTGCACGACACCTACGGTTTCCCCATCGAGCTCACCCTCGAGATCGCCGAGGAGGCCGGCGTCGAGGTGAACCGCGAGGTCTTCGCGACCCTGATGCAGGAGCAGCGCGACCGAGCCAAGGCCGATGCGAAGGCGAAGAAGGGCCAGCGCGCCGATCTCTCGGTGTACAAGGAGCTGCGCGGCTTCGGCGAGACGCGCTTCGAGGGATACGACGAGCTGAACCACGAGAGCCGCGTGCTCGGGATCGTGGTCGACGGCGCCCCGGCGCGCGAGGCGCGCGAGGGCGAGATCGCCGAGGTCGTGCTCGCCGAGACGAGCCTGTGGGCGGAGTCGGGCGGCCAGGACTCCGACCAGGGCGTGATCGTCGGCGACGGCTTCGAGGCCGAGGTGCTCGACGTGCAGAAGCCCGTGCCCGGGCTCATCGTGCACACGGTGAAGGTGACGATCGGCGTGATCGGACTCGACGTCCGCGCCGAGACCCGTGTCGACGCCGACTACCGCCGCGGCGCTACCCAGGCGCACTCGGGCACGCACATCGTGCACGCCGCGCTGCGCGAGGTGCTCGGCCCCAATGCGCATCAGGCGGGCTCGTACAACAAGGCGGGCTACCTGCGCCTCGACTTCACCCACGGCGACGCGCTGTCGGCTGAGACGAAGAGCGAGATCGAGGAGATCTCCAACCTCGCGATCCGCTCCGACTACGAGGTCGTGACCCGCGAGATGGCGCTCGACGAGGCGAAGGCGATGGGCGCCATGGCTCTGTTCGGCGAGAAGTACGGCGATCGCGTGCGCATGGTCGACATCGGAGGCCCGTGGTCGCGCGAGTTGTGCGCGGGCACGCACGTGTCGAGCTCGTCCGAGGTGGGCATGATCAGCCTCGTGTCCGAGAGCTCCGTGGGCTCCACGAATCGTCGCATCGAGTCGCTCGTCGGCATCGAGGCGTTCCGCAGCTTCGCGGCGGAGCGTGCGATCGTGCAGCAGCTCTCCGGCGGGCTCAAGGTGCCCCGGGCCGAACTGGTCGCGAAGGTGCAGGATCTGGGCGCGCAGCTGCGCGCGGCCGAGAAGCGGATCGCGGCGCTCGAGGCCGAGAAGCTGACGCAGCGGGTGCCCGAGCTGCTCGCCGCCGCCGAGGATCTCGGCGGCGTGCGCGCCGTGCTGGGTTCGCTGGGCGGAGTGGGATCGGCCGACGACGTGCGCGGTCTCGCCCTGCAGCTGCGGGATCGCCTGGCCTCCGAGGCCGCCGTCGTGGTGCTGGCGGGCGAGGCCGCGGGCAAGCCCGTGGTCATCGCGGCGACGACCGCCGATGCGCGGGATCGAGGCGTGAAGGCCGGCGACCTCGCGAGGCTCGGTGCGCAGGTGCTCGGCGGCGGCGGGGGCGGCAAGCCCGACCTCGCGCAGGGCGGCGGCGCCGATCCGGCGAAGATCGACGACGCGCTGGCGGAGATCCGCCGGAGCCTGGGCGCGTGAGGACATCGGTCTAGTGCGCAGCGGGGTACGGATCGGCGTCGACGTGGGCAGGGCCCGCGTCGGCGTGGCCAGGAGCGACCCGCACGGCATGCTGGCCACGCCGGTGGAGACGGTGCCGCGCGACCACGGCGGCGACGCCGACCTGGCGCGGATCGCCGAGATCGCGGCCGAGTGCGAGGCAGTCGAGGCGATCGTGGGCCTGCCGCTCAACCTGCGGGGCGAGCGTACGCTCTCCACGGAAGACGCGGAGGCGTTCGCCGAGCGACTCGCCAGCCGCCTCGGCGGCGCCGGCGTAGCGGTGCGCCTCGTCGACGAGCGGCTGTCGACCGTGTCGGCGCAGGGCCAGCTGCGGCAGGCCGGGAAGAAGACGAAGCAGAGCCGATCCATCATCGACCAGGCAGCGGCCGTCGTGATCCTGCAGCACGCGCTCGATCTCGAGCGCGCGCGCGGCGGGGCTCCGGGCCGCGAGGTCGCCCCGACAGAAGCTACGGCGAAGGAGACGAACGAATGAGCGCTCGCGCACGGAGGGAATCCAGGCACATCGGCCGGCGGATCCTCATCTCGCTGCTCGTGATCATCCTGCTGCTCGGGGGCCTCGCCGCCGCCGGAGCGTATCTGTGGTCGCAGTACGGCTCCGCCATCTCGCAGGCGCTCGGGTGGACGACGAACGACTACGAGGGGGAGGGCGAAGGGGAGGTCCTGATCACGGTGACCTCCGGTCAGACCGGCGCCGACGTGGCCGAGACGCTCGCGAGCGCCGACGTCGTGAAGACCTCGGAGGCCTTCTACGAACTGCTGCTGGACCAGGACCCCCAGGTCGAATTCCAGGTCGGCACCTACCGGCTGAAGGGCCAGATGAGCGCCCGCGCGGCCCTCGACGCCATGCAGGATCCCGACAACCGGATGGAGCTCACCGTCGTGCTCCCCGAGGGCATGGCGGCGAAGGACATGTTCGAGCGGATCTCGGAGGTCGTCGACATCCCGGTCGAAGATTTCGAGAAGGCCGCGGCCGACCCGAGCGTCTACGGCGTGCCCGACGAGTTCCCCACGATCGAGGGCTACCTCTTCCCGGCCACCTACACCTTCGAGCCTGGCGACACCGCCGAGACGATCGTGCAGAAGCTCGTGGATCGCATGAAGCAGGCGCTGTCCGAGCACGGGGTCGGGGCGGGCGACGAGTGGCGCGTGCTCACGCTCGCCTCGATCGTGCAGCGCGAGGCGGGATCCAACCTCGACGACTTCCCGAAGATCGCACGGGTGTTCCTCAACCGCCTCGACCAGGGCGTGCTGCTGCAGTCGGATGCGACCGTGGCGTACGGCACGGGGAACACGGACACCGTCTGGACGACGGAGGAGGAGCGGGCGGACGCCTCGAACGAGTACAACACCTACGCGAACGAGGGGCTCCCGATCGGCCCGATCGGCAACCCGGGCGACGTCGCGATCGACGCGGCGATGCACCCGGCCGACGGCGACTGGATGTTCTTCGTGCCGGTCAACCTCGAAACGGGGGAGACCGTGTTCTCCGTGACCGTCGAGGAGCACGAGGCCGCCGTTCAGCGGCTCGCGGAGTGGTGCACGGCGCACCGCGCCGAGGGCGGCGAACGCTGTGACTGACGCCTCGCGGCTCGCGGTGCTCGGATCGCCGATCGAGCACTCGAGGTCGCCCGAGATCCACGCCGCGGCGTACGAGGCGCTCGGACTCGACTGGAGCTACGGCCGGCAGCGGCTCGAGGCGGCCGAGCTCGAGGGCTTCCTGGCCTCGCGCGGCCCGCAGTGGCGGGGCTTCTCGCTCACCATGCCGCTCAAGGAGGAGGCGCACCGGCTCGCGTCGGTGCTCGACCCGGTGGCGGAGGAGAGCGGGGTGGCGAACACGCTGCTGCGCATCGTGAGCGGAGTCGACGGCCGGCCTCGCTGGGCCGGCTTCAACACGGACGTCGCCGGGCTCGCCGCCGCGATCCGCGGGGCCGGGCTCGATGCCTCCAGCACCGTCGTGCTCGGTTCGGGGGCGACCGCGGTGTCCGCGATCCTCGCGGCACGAAGCCTGGGGGCTCGGTGCGTGACCGTGGCTGCTCGGCGGGTCGAGGCGGCGGAGCAGCTGGCCGAGCGCTTCGACGGCAGTCTGGAAACAGACACACGGTCATCCTGCGCGAGGAACGAGTCTCAGGATCTCTCCGAGCGAGATGCCGCGACTGCGCGCAGCATGACGGAGGAGAGACGACTGCTGGTGCGGGCGGAGCACCTGGCGTCGAAGTTCGACCTCGCGGCCGCCACCCTCGTGATCTCGACGCTCCCGGGCCCCGCCGGTCACGAGCTCGGGCTCCCCGAGGGGATCACCGGGATCCCGCTCTTCGACGTGGCGTACGACCCCTGGCCGTCGCCACTCGCGGAGCGCTGGCGCGCCGGCGGCGGAGAAGCGCACGCGGGGACGGCCATGCTCGTGGAGCAGGCCCTGATCCAGATCCGCGTCTTCCGCGGCGGCGATCCCGCTGCGGTGCTCCCCGACGAGGCGGCGGTGCTCGCGGCGATGCGCGCCGCGGTGTAGCGGGAACGGAGCGCCCCCGTGTGCGCCGCGCGCGATCCTTCCACCGCGTGTGGGAGGATAGAGGGCATGCTGCGTTGGCTGACCGCCGGAGAATCTCACGGCCCCGAACTGATCGCCGTCCTGGAGGGACTGCCCGCGGGCGTCCCCGTATCGCTCGACGGGATCCGCGAGGATCTCGCCCGTCGCAAGCTCGGCTACGGCCGAGGCTCGCGCATGAAGTTCGAGCAGGACGAGCTGCACCTCTCGGGCGGCGTCGTGCAGGGCGTCTCGATCGGCGGGCCCGTCGCGATCCGCATCGGCAACACCGAGTGGCCCAAGTGGACCGAGGTGATGAGCGCGGAGCGGACCGAGCTCTCCGAGAAGTCGCGCGGCCGCGGCGCCCCGCTCACGCGCCCCCGCCCTGGGCACGCCGATCTCACCGGCATGCAGAAGTACGGCTTCGACGAGGCGCGGCCCGTGCTCGAGCGCGCGAGCGCCCGCGAGACCGCCGCGCGCGTCGCACTCGGCGCGGTCGCGCGCGCCTTCCTCGGCGAGCTCGGCATCCGCCTCGTGAGCCACACCGTCGCGCTCGGCGACATCGAGGCGCCCGCGGGGGGCCCGCTGCCGCGGCCCGAGGAC
>JASGDX010000100.1:0-4614 GCA_047606985.1 Leucobacter sp.
CTTCCTGCAGACCTTCGCGAACACGCTCCAGATCGCCATCATCGGTACGGTCATCTGCCTGCTGATCGCCGTGCCGATGATGGCGATCTGGAGCGTGTTCGCGAAGGTCTGCAGGAAGGCGCCGCTGAGGGACTCCCCGTAGCGGCCGAGCGAGAGCACGGAGTTGTCGTGCGTTCCGTAGAGCCCGGGCTTCTCGCCGAAGCTGTACCACACCACCACCAGGATGGGGACGATGAAGAAGAGCAGCATCCAGATCCCGCCCGGCACCGCGAGCAGCGCGGCGGTGCCCCGCTGCCCGCGGCCGGAGTTCCGTGTCCTCGCCATGCGCGTCACGCCCCCGCGCGGGCCTTCATCTCGGCGACGATCTCCATGCGGGTCTCCTGCGCCTCGTTGATCTGGCCGGTGTACATGCGCTTCTTCTCCTCGTCGGTGGGGAAGATCATGTCGAGCAGCGCGACATCCTGGGAGGCGAGCTGATCCTGCGCGGCGCCGATGCCTGTGCCGTAGCCGACGTACTCGATGTTGCGCACCGACTCCTCGATGCCGAGCGAGAAGTCGATGAACTCGTAGGCCGCGTCGACGTTCTCGGCGCCCTTGACGATCGCCCAGTTGTCGGTCCACAGGTTGGTCTCGGGCGTGGGCAGCACCCACTTCCAGCGGTCGGGGTCCGAGCTCGCCAGGATGCCGCGGCGGGCCTCGCCGTTCCAGGTGTGCACCAGTGCCTGCGAGCCCTGCGGGATCGCGCCGCTGCCCGGCGCCGAGTCGAAGGCCGAGATGTGCTCGGCCAGTTCGTCGACGAGGAAGGTGCGGATCTCCTCGAGCTGCTTCTCGTCCTGGGTGCTCTGGTTCCACCCGCGCGCGAAGCAGAGGATCGCGCAGATCTCGCCCGGGTCGTCGGCGAGCGAGGTGCGGCCGCTGGCCTCGTTCTTCGCGGCGTCGATGAAGTCGTCCCACGAGGCGAGATCGCGGGTGATCACCTGCGTGTCGTAGGCGAAGCCGGTCGTGCCCCAGTACTTGGGCACGGTGTAGCTGTTGTCGGGGTCCCACTCCTGCCCCAGGAAGGCCTCGTCGATATTGCCGAAGTTCTTGAGCCGGCTCAGGTCGAGCTTCTCGAGCAGGTCGTTCTGCGCCATCTGCGGCACGAAGACGCCGGTGGGGATCACGATGTCGTAGCCGCTGGTGCCTCGCGCGGCGACCAGCTTGGCGATCATCTCCTCGTTCGAGGAGTATGAGTCGATGGCCACCTTCGAGCCGAAGCCTTCGACGTTCGCCGGGTCGTCGTAGCCCGACCAGGAGTAGATCCGCAGCGTGCCCGAGCCGCTCGAGCCCGATCCCGAATCGCCTCCGCTGCCCCCCGAGGAGCAGGCGGCGAGCGTCATCGTGGCGCCGGCGCCGAGGACGCCGCCGAGGAACAGGCGGCGCGTCAGCTCGGCTTCGCGCGAGCGGGGGACGAGGATCTTGGGGATTCCATGTTCGGACACGGGTGCTCTCCTTCGAGTTGTTCGGTTCAGTTGGCTGATGCGGTGGGGAAGACGGCGACGTGATCGGGAGTCCAGCTCGCGAGCACGGGATCCCCCGGCGCGAAACGATGCGTCTCGGACGTGCGCGCTGCGCGCGTGATGAGCGTGGCGCCCGAGGCGCTGCGGACGACGTACTGGCGCGCGTCGCCGAGGGTGTTCACCGCCTCGACGGTGCCGGCGCAGGCGTTGACGGGGGTCTCCGGAACCGCAGGAGCGAGCGTGATCGCCTCGGGCCGGATCGCGACGGTCGCGCTCGGCCCGGCGACCGGGGCGGCTGCGCGGAAGCGCACGGCGTCGGAGGCGACGAGCAGCCCGTCGGACTCGACCCGCAGGTCCTCGAAGAAGTTCTGCTGCCCGACGAAGCCCGCGACGAAGCGCGTCGCCGGCCGCTCGTAGACGGTTTCGGGATCGTCGAGCTGTTCGATCCGGCCACCGTTCATGATGGCGACGCGATCGCTCATCGCGAGCGCCTCCCCCTGGTCGTGCGTCACGAAGAGGAAGGTGGTGCGCAGGCGGGTCTGGATGAGCCGCAGCTCGATCTGCACCTCCTCGCGCAGCTGCCGGTCGAGCGCGGCGAGCGGCTCGTCGAGCAGCAGCACCTTGGGCCGGTTGACGAGCGCGCGGGCCAGCGCCACGCGCTGCTGCTGGCCGCCGGAGAGCTGGGAGGGCTTGCGGTCGGCGAAGGCGTCGAGGCGCACGAGCTGCAGCGTCTCGGCCACCCGCTCGGCGATCTCCGTCTTCGGCACCCGCCGCTGCCGGAGCCCGTAGGCGACGTTGCCCGCGACGGTCATGTGCGGGAACAGCGCGTACGACTGGAACACCGTGTTCACCTGGCGCTTGTTCGCCGGCAGCCCCGACAGGTCCTCCCCGTCGAGCAGGATCTGGCCGGCGTCGGCGTGCTCGAAGCCCGCGATCATGCGCAGCGTGGTCGTCTTGCCGCAGCCTGACGGCCCCAGGAGCGAGACGAACTCGCCCGGCCTCAGGTCGAGGTCGAGCGCATCGACGACGACGTTGCCGCCGAAGCGCTTGGTGATCCCTCGCAGTTCGAGCGTCGATCCCTCTGTCGCGGACATGCTCATCGGTTCTCCTCCGTGTCGGCCGATTCGAGCGCCCGCAGCCAGTCGATCGCCTCGGAGGCGATCACGTCGACGGGGCTCTCGATGTCGATGCGAATGGCCCGCTCGGCCTCGATGGGGGGCTCGAGGGTCTGCAGCTGCGACGGCAGCAGGGCGGCGGGCATGTACTCGTGGCTGCGGCTGCGCAGCCGGGCGTCGATCACCTCGGGGTCGCCGTCGAGGTGCACGAACGCGATCTCGGGGCAGCGGTCGCGCAGCAGCTCCCGGTACTCGGCCTTCAGCGCCGAGCAGGCCACGACGGGCGCGCTGCCCCGCCCGGTCTCCTCCAGGATCGCCTCGCCCACAGCGCTCAGCCAGGGCTCTCGATCTGAGTCGTCGAGAGGGACGCCGGACTCCATCTTGCGCCGATTGGTCTCGGGGTGGAGGTGGTCGGCGTCGATGAACGCGCGGCCGAGCCGCCTGGCGATCTCGATGCCGATGGTGGTCTTCCCCACGCCGGAGACGCCCATGACCACGATGGGTACCGGATGCGTCGAAGCTGCGCTGCTGGGGATCACACCCTCATTAAAGCATACTTTTGAGATAAATAGCACGCTTAAAACCTGATCTCATTACGCACGATCATCATCGCAGCACCAGGGGTCCGCGCTTCCCCCTCGTTCGATGCTCGCGACTCCGAACCGGTACCCGTCCCGCTTCGGCATAGGCATCAGACCCGGCAAGGACCGGCAGAGCAAGACGAAAACTTTACAGATCCGTAACCATAAGTCGTACATGAGCAGTCCGTGCCAGCACTACAGTCGTGGATTACATCGAGTCCGCTGCGAGCAGAGAAGGAGTCCGTCATGGGGGGACCACCGGTCGAATTGAAGAAGGGCCTCAAGCAGAGGCACCTCACGATGATCGCGATGGGCGGCGTCATCGGCGCGGGGCTCTTCGTCGGCTCGGGAAGCGTCATCAAGAGCGTCGGACCCGGAGCGTTCATCACCTACGCGATCTCGGGCGTCCTGGTCATCATGATCATGAGAATGCTCGGCGAGATGGCCGTGGCGAACCCGTCGACCGGTTCGTTCGCCGACTACGCGCGCACCGCGATGGGTCCGTGGGCCGGCTTCTCCGCGGCCTGGCTCTACTGGTACTTCTGGGTGATCGTCGTCGGCTTCGAGGCGATCGCGGGAGCCGAGGCGATGCGCTACTGGTTCCCCGCGGTGCCAACCTGGGTCTTCGCGCTCGCCCTGATGGCGCTGATGACGGCGACCAACCTCTTCTCGGTCAAGTCGTTCGGCGAGTTCGAGTTCTGGTTCGCCGGCATCAAGGTCGCGGCCATCGTCGCCTTCATCGGGCTCGGCACCTTCTTCGTGCTCGGCCTCTGGCCAGGCAAGAGTCTCGACTTCTCCAACCTCACCTCCCACGACGGCTTCCTGCCGTTCGGAGGCGGCGCCCTGTTCTCCGGCATCGTCGTCGTGATCTTCTCGATGGTGGGCGCCGAGATCGCGACCATCGCGGCGGCGGAATCCCCCGACCCCGGCAAGGCCATCGCGCGGGCCACGAACTCCATCATCCTGCGCATCGCGGTGTTCTTCGTGTTCTCGATCTTCCTGCTCGCCGTGATCCTGCCCTGGAATTCGGAGGACCTGGCGGCCTCGCCGTACGTCTCGGCCTTCACGACCATGGGCATCCCGTTCGCCGACCACATCATGAACGCCGTGGTGCTCACCGCGGTGCTCTCCTGCCTCAACTCCGGGCTCTACACCGCCTCGCGCATGCTGTTCGTGCTGTCAGCCAGGCGCGAGGCGCCCGTCTCTCTGATGAAGGTGGAGAGCAACGGCGTGCCCCGCAACGCGATCCTGTTCTCCAGCGTCGTCGGCTTCCTCTGCGTCATCGCCGCAGCGCTGTGGGAGGACACCGTGTTCCTCTTCCTCCTGAACTCGTCGGGCGCGGTGATCCTGTTCGTCTACCTGCTGATCGCCATCTCGCAGTTCATCCTGCGCCGCAAGACCGACCCGGCCAGGCTGGCC
>JASGDX010000101.1:0-4029 GCA_047606985.1 Leucobacter sp.
CGCGCTCGAGCCCTACTGGGATGCGGTGCGCACGCTCTACAAGCCGTTCGAGTCGGGCCTGCCTTCGCCGACCGGCCGCGTCTACACGCACGAGATCCCCGGCGGCCAGCTCTCGAACCTGCGCCAGCAGGCCATCGCGCTCGGCCTCAGCGAGAACTTCGAGAGGATCGAGGACATGTACGCGGCGGCCGACCGCATCCTCGGCCGCATCCCGAAGGTGACGCCCTCGTCGAAGGTGGTGGGCGATCTCGCGCTCCACCTCGCCGCGGTCGACGCCGACCCCGCGGACTTCGAGGCGAACCCGCAGAACTACGACGTGCCCGACTCGGTGGTCGGCTTCCTCGCGGGCGAGCTCGGCGAGATCCCGGGCGGCTGGCCCGAGCCCTTCCGCTCGAAGGTGCTCGCCGGCCGCACGGTGAACATCGAGGTGGCCCCCGTCAGCGATGAGGACGCGGCGCTGCTCGAGGGCACGAGCGAGGAGCGCCGCGCGACGCTCAACCGCCTGCTCTTCCCGCAGCCCACGCGCCAGTACGAGGCGTCGCGCGAGCAGTTCGGCGATCTCTCGGTGCTCGACACCGCCGATTACCTGTACGGCTTCGAGGCCGGCCGCGAGCACGCGATCGACCTCGCCAGGGGCGTGCGGCTCTACGTCGAGCTCGAGGCGATCGGCGAGGCCGACGACAAGGGCGTGCGCACGGTCATGGTGCGCCTCAACGGCCAGCTGCGCCAGGTCTACGTGAAGGACCGCAGCATCGCGGTGGAGGTCCAGGCCGCCGAGAAGGCCGACCGCACCGTACCCGGCCACGTCTCCGCTCCCTTCTCGGGCACCGTCACCGTCAAGGTCGCGGTCGGCGACGCAGTCGAGGCCGGCCAGCCCGTCGCCACGATCGAGGCCATGAAGATGGAGGCCGCGATCACCGCCAGCGTCTCGGGCACCGTCGAACGGATCGTCTTCGCGGGCACCCGGTCGGCCGATGCCGGCGATCTCATCGCGGTGATCTCCTAGCGCATGCGCCTGGCCGGTCGGCTCAACGGCCGGCCGGGCGTGCGAATCCGGTCGTCTTCGCCTCATCCGGGCGTACGGTCTCCGCAGCTCGAGACGCGTAGACTGGGTGGTCATGGCCATTCGAGAGATCAGACTGTTCGGCGATCCCGTGCTGCGCACCGTGTGCGACACCGTCACCGAGATCGACGACGGTGTCCGCGCGCTCGTCGCCGACCTCCTCGACACGGTCGACATGGACGGGCGGGCGGGTCTCGCCTCCACCCAGATCGGTCACACGCAGCGGGCCTTCAGCCTCAACATCGACGGCGAGATCAGCTACGTGCTCAACCCCGAGATCGTGGCGCTCGATGGCGACCCGGTGCCGACGGGGGAGGGCTGCCTGTCGGTGCCCGACCTCTGGTTCGAGGTGCTGCGCTATCCGCGCGCGACCGTGCGGGGCATCGACCTCGACGGGCGCGAGGTCGTGATCTCGGGGGAGGGCCTGCTCGCCCAGGCGCTGCAGCACGAGTGCGACCACCTCGACGGCAAGCTCTACATCAACCGGCTCGACCGGGAGACCCGAGGCGAGGCCATGCGGCGGATCCGCCAGTCGAGCTGGTTCTGAGTTCCCGCTCTACGGGGTCTTCAGCGCCTCGGTCTGCGGGTTGTCGCCGTAGAGCTTCGCGATCTCACCCGCGAAGTCGCGGAGGATGTTGTCGCGCTTGATGCTCATCTTCGGCGTGAGATGGCCGTTGGCCTCGATGAACTCGGTGGGCAGGATCACGAACTTGCGGATCGACTCGGCGCGTGAGACGTACTTGTTGCCCCGGTCGATCGCGCTCTGCACCTCGGCGAGCACCTTGGGGTGCGCCGCCGCCTCCTCGAGCGTCATGTTCGGGTCCTCGCCGTTGTTGTGCAGCCACGCGGGCAGCATCTCGGGATCGAGCGTGATGAGCGCCGAGATGAAGGGCTTCTGATCGCCGACCACGACCACCTGGCCGATGATCGTGTTGGCCCTGATCGGATCCTCGAGCGCGGCCGGAGCCACGTTCTTCCCGCCGGCGGTGACGATGATCTCCTTCTTGCGCCCGGTGATCGAGAGGTAGCCGTCCTGGTCGAGCGAGCCCAGGTCGCCGGTCTTGAAGAACCCGTCAGCGGTGAAGGCGGCGCCCGTAGCCTCGGGGTTGTTCCAGTATTCCTTGAACACGTCGATGCCCTTGACCTCGATCTCGCCGTCGTCGGCGATGCGCACGGTGTGACCGGGCAGGGCCGGACCGACGGTGCCGATCTTGAACTTGTCAGGCAGGTTGACGGTGACCGGGGCGGTCGTCTCGGTGAGGCCGTAGCCCTCGAGGATCTTGACGCCGAGGCTGCGGTAGAAGTGGCCGAGATAGCGGCTGAGCGGCGCGGATCCCGAGATCGCGTACTTCACCCGTCCGCCGAGGCGCTCGCGGAGCTTGCCGTAGACCAGCTTGTCGAAGAGCTTGAACTTGAGGCCGAGCGCGAACGGCACCTTGCCGGCGTCGAGGGCCTCGGAGTGCGCGACGGCCACCTGGGCCGCGGCGCGGAAGATCTTGCCCTTGCCCTCGGCCTCGGTCTTCTGCTCGGCGGAGTTGTACACCTTCTCGAAGACGCGGGGCACAGCGAGCAGGAAGGTCGGCTTGAAGCTGCCCAGCGCGGGCAGCAGCTGCGAGGTGTCTGCCTGGTGGCCGACGCGGACGCCGGCGTGGACGGCGAGCACCGAGATGAACCTGGCGAAGACGTGGGCGAGCGTGACGAAGAGCAGCGTGGAGGCGCCCTGCTGCTGCACGACCTCGGCGAGCGCAGCCGCGGAGTTGCGCGAGAGGTCGACGAAGTTCGAGTGGGTGAGCACGCAGCCCTTGGGGCGGCCGGTCGAGCCGGAGGTGTAGATGAGGGTTGCTGCGTCCGAGCCGACGGCGATGCCGCGCCTGCGCTCGATCTCCTGGTCGGAGACGCCGCCGCCCGATCCGGCGAGCTCGGCGAGGGCTCCCTCGTCGAGCCGCCACACGAGGGAGATCCCTCGAGCCTCCGTGCGGACCTCCTCGAAGCGCGCCGCGTGCTCGGCGGTCTCGGTGATCATGGCGCGGGCGCCGGAGTCCTCGAGGATCCAATGGATCTGCAGCGGGGAGGAGGTCTCGTAGACGGGGACCATGACGGCGCCGGCGTAGTGGAGCGCGAAGTCCACGAGCGTCCACTCGTAGCTCGTCTTGCACATGAAGGCGACCCGGTCGCCCGGCTCGATGCCGGCGGCCGCGAAGCCCTTCGCCAGCTCCACGACCTGGGCGCGGAACTCCGCCGCGGTGATGTCGCGCCAGCCCTCGCCGGCGGGAACCGCGAACAGGGCGCGATCCGGGGTCGCCTCGACGCGCCGCTCCAGCAGATCGGTGATGTTGTCCTCGGGGACGGGCGGGATCAGAATCGGGGTCTCAGACTGTTGCACGGCAGCTCCTTCGATACCTCGGCAGGGGGAAGCGTCGCGGCGCGCTGCGCCGCGGATTCATGTCATCAGCCTATACGCATACCGGCTTCCGGCCCCGGCTCGGCTATTGTGGTCTGCGACGAGAGGAAAACGCCGGCCGTGTTCTACTGGATCTTCAAACACCTGATCATCGGGCCATTCCTGAAAACGATCTATCGCCCGTGGGTGGAGGGTGCCGAGAATATTCCGGCATCGGGGCCGGTAATTATTGTGGGAAACCACCTGTCGGTGATCGACTCCTTCTTCATGCCGCTGATGATCGACCGGCGCGTGTACTTCCTGGCGAAGAGCGACTACTTCACCGGCCGTGGCCTCAAGGGGTGGCTCGTGAAGAACTTCATGCTCGCGGTGGGACAGCTGCCCATCGACCGCTCGGGGGGCAAGGCCTCCGAGGCCTCGCTGAACACCGGGCTGAGCGTGCTGGATCGCGGCGACGTGCTCGGCATCTATCCCGAGGGCACGCGCAGCCCGGACGCCAGGCTGTACCGCGGACGCACCGGCGTCGCCCGGCTCGTGCTCGAGTCGGGGGCGCTCGTGGTGCCAG
>JASGDX010000102.1:0-4399 GCA_047606985.1 Leucobacter sp.
ACCTCCCGCATCCCGTGGGATGCGGTGGAGCGCACCGAGACCCTCGCCGGTGTCGAGCACGCCGCGCTCTACGCCAAGGTGCCCAGCGCACCCAGGGTGGCCGCCGTGCAGGTGCAGGATCCCTCGGCCCCGCAGAAGAGCTCCCCTCCCGTGATCGCGGCCTCGCCAGAGCTGCTCGACACCGTGCGCGGCGAGGTGCAGACGGGCCGCTTCTACGACCGGGGGCACGAGGCGCGCGGCGACCGCGTCGCGGTGCTCGGGGCGGCGGCGGCCGAGCAGCTCGGGATCAACCGCGTCACCGGCCAGCCCGCGGTGTTCATCGGCGACCGCGCCTACACCGTGATCGGCATCGTCGACGAGGTTGGCACCCGCAGCGGTCTGCTGGACTCCGTGATCGTCCCCATCAGCACGGCGCGCGCCGAGCTCGGCCTCACCGCGGCCGACAGCCTCGACATCCGCATCGACGTCGGCGCGGGCCCCGTGGTCGCCAGGCAGGCTCCGCTCGCGCTGAACCCCAACGACCCCGACGTCTTCAAGGTCTCGGCGCCCGCGAACTCGAGCGAGCTGCAGTCGAGCGTCGAGGCCGACGTCAACGTGCTCTTCCTCGCCATCGGCATCGTCGCCCTCGTGGGCGGCGGCATCGGCATCGCCAACGTCACCCTGCTGTCGGTGTCGGAGCGCCGGGGAGAGATCGGCCTGCGGCGCGCACTGGGGGCGCGCACCAGGGACATCGCTGGCCAGTTCATCCTCGAGTCGCTCACGACGGGGGTGCTGGGCGGGCTCATCGGCGTGGTGGTCGGCCTGTTCGCGCTCATCGGGGTGTGCGTGGTGCAGCAGTGGACGCCGGTGATCGCGCCGTGGGCGGCTCCCGTCGGAGTGATGGTCGGCGCGCTCGTCGGCCTCGCCGCCGGCAGCTATCCTGCGCTCAAGGCGGCCCGGATCGAGCCAGTCGACGCCCTGCGCGACGCGTGATTCTGAAACCCTTTCGGCGGCCTCCCACCTTGGCGGCGTAGTCTCTGCTGGTTGCCGTCGAACGCGAAGGGTCGGAGAATGAGTCGGATGCAGATGAGCCGCTCGGCGCGGACCATCGGCGTCATGGCCACCGTGTCGGCCGCGCTCCCGCTGTGCCTCACGGGTTGCGCAGCCGCCAGCGCGGGCGTGCAGGCCGCCGAGCTGAGCGCGGCCGTCGACTCCGACCTGCTCGAGGTGCCCGCTCCCCGCGTCTACGACGTCTCCAGCACGCGCCTGCTGACCCCGCTCGACGCTCCCGCGCTGCAGGCGCTCGTCGACGGCAGGATCGCGTCCTCAGGCCATCTGGTGCTGAGCGATGGCGTGATCACCGAGGCCGAGTACGAGGTGAGCGCGTCGGGCCTGCCCGAGGCGCGATTCGTGCTCACCGATCCGACGGTGCTGAGGCGGCACGACAGCGAGGTGGGCACGGTCACCGCCACCGGCACGCTCTCGGTCGATAGCTCTGTGCGTGCCGGTACTGACGTGCGGATCAGGCCCCTCGCGCTCACGGAGGAGGGCGCCGAGTTCGAGGTCACGCTGAGCCTGCCCGACAACCCGCTCGTCGACGGCGAGGAGCCCCCCTTCGACGAGATCTCCGCTCAGATCGTGCTCGTCGCCCGCTGACCGCCGCCGCGCCCGCCGGCCACCGCTATTCGAAGCGCCGCCTCCGCGTCGCGTCGTGCACCTCGCCGACGAGCTCCTCGATGACGTCCTCGAGGAAGACCACTCCGAGCTCGGCGCCCGCGGAGTCGTGGATGCGCGCGAGGTGGATGCCGCGCCCCTGCATGCGCGCGAGCACATCCTCGAGCTCGGTCCCGGCGTGCACCGAGATCATCTCCCGGATGCGCTTGGGCGGGATGGGCTCGGCGATGCGCTCCTCGCCCAGCCGCACGAGGTCCTTGATATGCACGTAGCCGTCGAGCTCGCCGTCGGCGCGGGCGATCGGGTACCTGGAGAAGCCGTGCCTCGCGACGGCGGCCTCCACGTCGCCCGGCGTCGATCCCGCGGGCAGTACGACGAGCCTGTCGCGCGGCACCAGCAGATCCTCCGCCCGCTTCGCGGTGAACTCGAAGGCCGCGGTCAGCGCCCCGCTGCGGTCCTCGAGCACGCCCTCGCGGGTCGAGTGGCTGACGATGCTCGCCACCTCCTCGAGCGTGTACGTGCTGGTGGTCTCGGACTTCGGCTCGACGCGGAAGAGGCGCAGCGTGCCGTTGGCGATCGCATTGAGGGCGGCGATGACGTGGCGCAGGAGCCGCGAGATCGCCACCAGCGGCGGCGCGAGCAGCAGCACGGCCTGATCCGGCATCGAGAACGCCGCGTTCTTGGGCACCATCTCGCCGAACACCACGTGCAGGTACGAGACGCCGATGAGGGTCAGCACGAACGCGGCGACGCCCACCGCCTCGGGCGCGAGGCCCGTCCACTCGAGCGGCCCCTCGAGCAGGTGGTGGATCGCGGGCTCCGAGACGTTGAGGATCAGCAGCGAGCACACCGTGATGCCGAGCTGACTGGTGGCCAGCATGAGCGTGGCGTGCTCCATCGCGTAGAGCGCGGTCTTCGCCCGCTTCGATCCGGCCTCGGCCCGCGGCTCGATCTGCGAGCGCCGCGCGGAGATCACCGCGAACTCGGCGCCCACGAAGAACGCGTTGGCCACGAGCAGCAGCACGAGCCAGACGATGCCCATCCAGCCGCTCATCGGCGGGCCTCCTCGTCGTCGGCCTCGCCGTTCCCGACCGGCTCGGGCGGCGCCGTGTAGCGCACGCGCGCGATGCGGCGCCCCTCCATGCGCTCGACGCGCAGCGTGCCGCCGTCGGGCAGCGGCACCTCGTCGCCGCGCTCGGGGATGCGCCCCAGCTCGCGCAGCACGAAGCCTGCGACGGTGTCGTAGTCGTCGCTGTCGGGCACCTCGACGCCGGTGCGATCGCGCACCTCGTCCGGCCGCAGGTCGGCCGGGAACGTCATCTCGTCGGCCGTGCCGACCACTCCCGCCGCAGCGCGGTCGTGCTCGTCTGCCACCTCGCCCACGATCTCCTCGACCAGATCCTCGAGCGTGACGACGCCCGCGGTGCCGCCGTACTCGTCGACCACGACCGCGAACTGGAAGCCGGTCGAGCGCAGCTCCTCGAGCAGCTGGTCGAGGCGCATGGTCTCGGGCACGCGCACCGCGTCCTCCGCGAGGGCCGCGACCGGCACCTCGTCGCGCTTCGCTCGGGGAACCGCGACGGCCTGCTTCACGTGCACCACGCCGACGACGTCGTCGCGGTCCTCGTCGATCACCGGGAAGCGCGAGAAGCCCGTGCGCCCCGACAGCTCGAGCGCGGCTCGCGCCGGCTCGAGCCGGTGCAGGCTCTCGACTTTGAGCCGCGGCGTCATCACGTCCCCCGCGGTGAGCTCGGCGAAGCGCAGCGTGCGGTCGAGCAGCGTCGCGGTGTCGGCCTCGAGCAGACCGGCGCTCGCCGAGTGGCGCACGAGCGATGACAGCTCTTCGGCGGTGCGCGCCCCCGAGAGCTCCTCCTTCGGCTCGATGCCGATCCCGCGCAGAATGCCGTTCGCGCTGCCGTTCAGCACGAGCACGGCCGGTTTGCAGGCCGCGGTGAACGCGGCCTGCGCCGGCATCACGAGGCGGGCCGTCGGCAGCGGCCTGGCGAGCGCGAAGTTCTTGGGCACCAGCTCGCCGACGATCATCGAGAACACGGTCGCCACCGCCACCGCCACGGGGGCGCTGATCGCCCTCCGCAGCCCGTCGGGCACGCCTATCGCCCCGAGCGGACCCTCGAGGAAGCCGCTGATCGCCGGCTCGAGCGTATAGCCGGCGAGCAGCGTGGTGAGCGTGATGCCGAGCTGCGCACTCGAGAGATGGGTCGACGTGACCGAGAGCCCGCGGATCACGCGGTCGAGACCCCGCTCGCCCGCCGACCTGCGCCGCTCGAGATCCTGCCGGTCGAGCGCCACCAGGGAGAACTCGGCGGCCACGAAGACGCCGGTGCCCGCCGTGAGGAGGATGCCGATGAGCAGCAGGACCCAGTCGTTCACCTGCCGCCCCCGATCGATGCGAGATGCCGCGCCTCAGCGCGGCCGATACTCGGGGGTTCCGCCGGTCTTCGAGAGTCTGCATCCATAGCCAGACGATTCTATCAGCAGACACACCGGACTCTGCCTGGAGTATGCCCGCACGAACGGGCCAGAAGGCGTAGGCTGGTGGCGGTACGGCTATGGAGCCACACCGGGCTACTACACCTTTGCCTCACCCAGGCATGAACGAGAGGACGTCGCTTTGGCGGAGCGAACGGAGACCACAGGTCAGGCAGGTCCCGCGGGAGATTTCGGCGCGAACGAGTGGCTCGTCGACGAGCTGTGGAAGCAGTATCAGACCGACCGGAACTCGGTC
>JASGDX010000103.1:0-8124 GCA_047606985.1 Leucobacter sp.
CGGCGCGTGCTCGCGCGCGGGTAGGGGCTGCGCCGCGGGATCGTGCGGCAGCGCCGCGTGCGCTCACCCGCCCAGCGGGACGCCCCTGTCGCCCGCGCTGGCGCGGAACACGCGCTTGCGCCACGGGCGCGCGTCCCACGCGCTGTCGGCGGCGCCTCCCATGATCGCCCGGCGCAGATCGCCGTCGGTCATCGCGGCGAACCCGCCGATGGCGACGCGATCGGCCTGCGAGGCATCCGGCCCGATGCGGGCCGCGAGCTCGTCGATGATGTCGATGCCCAGCCGCGAGCGCGGATCCCGACCGCGATAGCCGGGCTGCAGGCACAGGACCGCGATCTGGACGAGGGGCACGAGCAGCCACGGGCCGATCGAGATGAGCGCGGGTCCCCAGGCGGGCAGCCCCGGCCCCGGCTCCGGATTATGGAGCATCAGCATGGTGCAGAGGAACAGCGCCCCCAACGTCGGACCCCACACGAGGATGGGGGCGTACTGCACGCGGTCGGGCGAGACGATGATCCGCCGCTTGGAGAGGCGCAGGATCGCGGCGAAGTATCCGAGCCCCACGGCCTCGCCGCGCACCGCTTCGAGTCCGTCTGAGCCCGCGGTCCGCACCGCGGAGAGCAGCCAGGCCTCGCCGAGGTGCCCTTCCGCGGCCTCTCCCGCGACGACGAGACGCCCCTGCTCGGCGCTCAGCACGCCGCGCTCGACGAGGTCGACGAGGTCGCTGTCGATCCCGCGGGTCACGCCGCCGCTCGTCAGCGCGATGTCGACCCGTTCCAGGCCATGGTCGATCTCGCGCAGCGCTTCGTCGCGCTGCGGGCGCCGTGAGGAGAGCAGCACCGCGACGGCGGCGGCGATGCCGACGACGGAGACGACGAGCGTCGCCCATAGGGGAGGAGTCATGCCGCCACCCTACGCTGTTGCGAGGACGCGCCTCCAGCGGTGCGCAGTGCCGCAAGGTCTCCCTGCAAAGCGAAGACCCCCGACCTCCCAATGTTTCCTGAGGGAGTCGGGGGCCTTCTGCGGCGGTGACGGTGGGATTTGAACCCACGGTAGGGGGTTACCCTACACAACTTTTCGAGAGTTGCACCTTCGGCCGCTCGGACACGTCACCGCGAAAAAGAATACGCGATTCCGGCTCCGATCGCGAATCGGGCCGGGCCGATGGGGCCCGGCGTGTTGCAGGATCCGGGATCCCGCAGGCCCGCGCCGCCCATCCGGGATCCGGGTCGCTTCTTCACAGTTCGCGCGGTCCGGACTATGAGAAAGCGACCCGGATCCTGGTTGCCGGGCCGGGCCGGGGGTGAGCCGGAGGGGAGCGGGCGCCGGGCTCGATGTCGGAGGCCGCCGGTAGGCTCGCCCGCATGGCGAAGACGAACAGCGCATACGCGTGCACGGAGTGCGGATGGCAGGCCTCGAAATGGGTCGGCCGCTGCGGCGAGTGCCAGCAGTGGGGCACGATCGAGGAGCGGGCGGCTGCCGGCGCCTCCCTCGCTCGCACGACCCGGGCCTCGGTCCCGGGCGCGGGCCGCGAGGCGCGGCCGATCACCGAACTGCAGGGCGAGGCCGTGCGGCATCGCCCCACGGGCATCGGCGAGCTCGACCGCGTGCTCGGGGGAGGGGTGGTGCCGGGCGCGGCGATCCTGTTCTCGGGGGAGCCGGGCGTGGGCAAGTCGACGCTGCTGCTCGACGTGGCCTCGCGGCTCGCCGGCGGCGGTGCGGGATCGGCGCCGGCCGGAAGCACGCCCGGCGTAGATGGGCGATCAGGCGTGTCCGGCGCCGATGGGCGATCCCGCACGTCCGACGCTCATGGGCGATCAGGCGTGCCCGGCGCCGATGGGCGACCACGTGTGCTCGGCGCCGATGGGCGACCACGTGTGCTCTATGCCAGCGGCGAGGAATCGACCGGGCAGATCCGCATGCGCGCCGAGCGCACCGGCGCGATGCACGACACCCTGTTCCTGGCGAGCGAGACCGACCTCGCCACGGTGCTCGGGCACATCGAGGCGGTGGATCCCGCGCTCGTGATCGTCGACTCCGTGCAGACGCTCGCGAGCGCCGAGATCGACGGCGGCGCCGGGGGACCGGCGCAGGTGCGCGAGGTGGCGGCCGCGCTGATCCGCGCCGCGAAGGAGCGCGGCACCCCGGTGATCCTCGTGGGGCACGTGACGAAGGACGGCTCGGTGGCCGGCCCCCGTCTGCTCGAGCACCTCGTCGACGTCGTCTGCCACTTCGAGGGCGACCGGCAGAGCTCGCTGCGGTTCCTGCGCACGCTGAAGAACCGCTACGGCCCCACTGACGAGGTCGGCTGCTTCGAGATGGCGGATCGCGGCATCGTCGAGGTGCCCGACCCGAGCGGGCTCTTCCTCAGCCGCGCGGCCTCGCCGGTGAGCGGCACCTGCGCCACCGTGGCCATGGAGGGCCGCCGCGCCCTGCCCGTCGAGGTGCAGGCGCTCGTCGCGAAGAGCGCGACGCCGAACCCGCGTCGTGTCACGAGCGGCGTCGATCCCTCGCGGGTGGCGATGATCCTCGCGGTGCTCGAGCGGCGCGTCGGAGCCCGATTGCACGATCAGGACGTGTACGTCTCCACCGTCGGCGGGGTGAAGCTCGCCGAGCCGGGAGCCGATCTCGCGATCGCCCTCGCCGTGCTCTCCGCCATCACCGACCGGCCGCTGCCGCACGACCTCGCCGCCTTCGGCGAGATCAGCCTGGCAGGCGAGGTGCGGCCGGTCATGGGCGGCGCGCAGCGCGCGAACGAGGCGGCCAGACTCGGCTACGCCCGGGTCATCGACGCGTCCTCCGCGACGCTGGACCGGGCCAGGACGGACGCCGGTCTCTGAGCCGGCGCCGGGCGAGTAGACTTGCCAACCGTGAGCAAGAACACCGTAGATGTCGTCCTGATCGGCGGAGGCGTGATGAGCGCCACTCTGGGAACGCTGATCAAGCAGGTGCAGCCCGACTGGTCGATCGAGATCTTCGAATCGCGTTCGCGGGTCGCGACCGAGAGCAGCAACGCGTGGAACAACGCGGGCACCGGCCACGCCGCGCTCTGCGAGCTCAACTACATGCCCGAGGGCAAGGACGGCAGCCTCTCGGCGGCCAAGGCCATCGACATCAACGAGCAGTTCCAGCTCTCCAGGCAGTGGTGGTCCTCGCTCGTGAAGCAGGGCGTGCTGAACGATCCTTCGAGCTTCATCAACCCCACGCCGCACATGACCTTCGTGCGCGGCGAGGCCGACGTCGACTACCTGCGCCGCCGCTACGAGCTGCTCAAGACCCAGCCGCTGTTCGCCGACCTCGAGTTCAGCGACGATCCCGAGCAGATCGCCGAGTGGGCGCCGCTGCTCGTCGACCGACGCGCCAAGGACGAGGTCTTCGCCGCGACGCGCTCCGAGAGCGGCACCGACGTCGACTTCGGCTCCGTCACCCGCCAGCTCGTCGAGCACCTCGTCTCCGAGGGCGCGCAGCTGCACCTCGGCACCCAGGTGAAGCGGCTGCGCCGCCGCGCCGACGGCACCTGGGACGTGTTCACGCGATCCCTCGCCGGCTACGGCCGACGCGTCGTCAACGCCAGGTTCGTGTTCGTGGGCGCCGGCGGCGGCGCGCTGCAGCTGCTGCAGACCTCCAAGATCCCCGAGATCGAGGGCTTCGGAGGCTTCCCCATCAGCGGCAAGTTCCTCAAGTGCGACAACCCCGAGATCGTGCGCCAGCACCGCGCCAAGGTCTACGGCAAGGCCGCGGTGGGCGCGCCGCCGATGTCCGTGCCGCACCTCGACACCCGCATCGTCGACGGCAAGGAGAGCCTGCTCTTCGGTCCCTATGCCGGATTCAGCCCCAACTTCCTCAAGAAGGGCTCCTGGTGGGACCTGCCCGGCTCGGTGCGCCTGCACAACCTCGGCCCCATGCTCAAGGTCGGCCTCACCGAGTTCTCGCTCGAGAAGTACCTCCTGGGCGAGGTGCTCGCCAGCCGCGAGAAGCAGATGCGCACCCTGCGCGAGTACATGCCGACGGCCCGCGCCTCCGATTGGGAGATGATCACGGCCGGCCAGCGCGTGCAGGTGATGAAGAAGGACCCCGAGAAGGGCGGCATCCTGCAGTTCGGCACCGAGGTCATCACCGGCGCCGACGGCTCCATCGCCGGCCTCCTCGGCGCCTCGCCCGGCGCGTCGACCGCCGTGCACGCCATGATGGGCGTGCTGCAGCGCTGCTTCCCCGAGCAGTTCGAGCAGTGGCAGCCCGTGTTCAAGCAGCAGATCCCCGCCCTCGGCGAGGGTCTCAACGGCGATCCCGAGGCCGCGGCGAAGTCGCTGGCCGAGACCGCCGAGGTGCTCGGCCTGGTGCGCGCGGCGGAGCCCGCAGCCGAAGAGGCGTAGCGCCGATCCCGAGCCGTCTGCCGGGAGGGCGTCCGCGCGGGCGCCCTCTCCGCGTCGGCAGTACCGGACGCGGCACCGCCTATTCGGCGAGCAGCTCCTCCAGGAACGCCGCAGTGTCCTCCCAGCCCTCGACCTCCCGGCAGGCGACGCCGAGCGCCTTCACCGGGTAGTCGTTGCCGTCGGGATCGAGCCGGTCGCCGACGAACAGCATCTCGTCGAGCGGGATGCCCGTGTGCGCCTCGAGCTTGCGCATGCCGTACGCCTTGTCGATGCCGCGGCGGGTGATGTCGACCGAGGTCGATCCGCCGCTGCGCACCTCGAGCCCCGGCAGTCGGGCGGCGACGGCCGCGCGCAGGGCGTTCTTCTTCGCGCCGTCGGGATCCCACGCCTGCTTCACGTCGACCGGGGCGCGCTGCCCGAGCGCCGAGAACGTGACCTGCGAGCCGCGATCCTCGAGGATGTCGCCCCACGGCTCCGCCTCCCACAGCCCCAGCCGCTCGGCCTCCTCGCGCAGGGCCGCCAGAGCGGCGTCGCGCTCGTCGGGGGTGAGGTTCTCCCGGTACACCGTGACCCAGGCGCCGCCCTCGCGCCGCTCGTAGCGGGTGCCGCAGGTCGGCAGCAGGTGCAGCCGGTCGAGGGCCGGCTCGTCGACGCCCTCGTACGCGTCGAGGCGGGCGACCAGCTGCGCCTCGAACTGCTCGAAGTTGCCGCCCGAGATCACCGCGACCGAGGTGCGGTCGAGCAGCCGGGCGAAGACCGCGAGCATGCGCGGATCGACCGGGGACTTCGAGGGGGCGAGGGTGTCGTCGAGATCGAACGCCACGAGGCGTGGGAGCGCAGTCATGCCCTCTATCTTCCCAGAGCGGAGCGCGGGTCCGCGCCGCGCGGGCCGCTGCTCGGGTGCGGGCCGCTGCGCCGGCCGATCCGCTGCGCCAGGCGATCCGCTGGTCAGTTTCAGGGGTTCAGTCCGTGGGGAACCCCTGAAACTGACCAGCGGATCGAGATCGGCTCCCCGAGCCCCCGCTCAATCCCCGAGCTCGGGCATGGAGGTCGCGTTCGCGTAGAAGCGCACGTCGACGCGCTCGAGCCCGACGCCCTCGAAGACGATCCGGTAGCTGCCCGGCATCGGAATGCTGGCCTCCGACAGGTTGAAGACCATCGGGATGTAGCCGAAGCTGTCGTCGCCCCCGCCGAGGCTGAAGGTGCCCTCGAGGTTGAAGATCTCGCCGCCGCCGACCGCGGGTTCGCACCGTGCGCGGAAGCTGCGCTCGGGATCGCCGCGCCGCGCCTCGTTCTCGTCGTACTCGACCACCACGACGAGCGTCGCCCCCAGGGGCGCCGGGTACTCCTCGCGGTTGATCGTGTTGATGAAACCGGAGAGCACGCCGAGGGTGCCCTCGCGCACGTTCGCCGCGTCCGCCAGGAATGCCGCCGCCACTCTCATCCGCGCCTCCTCGGGTCCGTTCGCACCACTCTCCCACGCGCGGCTGGGCGCGCGCCATGCTCGGGACCCCCGGGCGCCGCGCGATCCCGAACCCGCAGGCGGAGCCAGCGATACTGCCGCGCCATCCCGGGCGGTGGGGCTGCGGAGCGCGGATGGGTCCAGCGCGCGGGCGTCAGGGGAGAGCGCGGGATCGGCCGGCGCGACGACGCGCCCGGCGCCGGCCGGCGGGTAGGCTGGATGCGTGACCAGGCACTTTCTCCGTGACGACGATCTGACCCCGGCCGAGCAGCGCGAGGTGCTCGAGCTCGCGGCGCGCCTGAAGCGGGACCCGTTCGCCGAGCGCCCGCTCGAGGGCCCGCGCTCGGTGGCGGTGCTCTTCGACAAGACGTCGACGCGCACGCGCTTCAGCTTCGCGGCCGGCGTCTCCGAGCTGGGCGGCAGCCCCATCGTCGTCAACCCCGGCGAGGCGCAGCTCGGCGTGAAGGAGACCGTCGCCGATACCGCGAAGGTGCTCTCGCGCATGGTGTCGATGATCGTGTGGCGCACCTTCGCGCACTCCGGCCTCGAGGAGATGGCGGCGAATGCGACGGTGCCGGTCGTCAACTCGCTGAGCGACGACTTCCACCCCTGCCAGATCCTCGCCGACCTGCAGACCGTCCGGGAGCGCAAGGGCGAACTCGCCGGCCTCACCGCCGCCTACGTGGGCGACGCCGCCAACAACATGGGCCACTCCTACCTGCTGGGCTTCGCGACCGCGGGCATGCACATCCGCGTCGCCGGGCCGGCCGGGTACCATCCGCGCGAGGACATCGTGGCCGACGCGACGAGGATCGCCGCCGAGACCGGCGGCAGCGTCGAGATCCTCACCGACCCCGTCGAGGCGGTGCGCGGCGCAGACGCCGTCATCACCGACACCTGGGTGTCGATGGGGCGGGAGAGCGAGAAGGAGGATCGCATCGCGATCTTCAGCCCGTATCGCGTGACCCCCGAGCTGATGGGGTGCGCGGAGAGCGACGCGATCTTCCTCCACTGCCTGCCCGCGTACCGCGAGTACGAGGTCGCCCCGGAGGTGATCGACGGCCCGCAGAGCGCGGTCTGGGACGAGGCGGAGAACCGCGTGCACGCGCAGAAGGCCCTGATGGCCTGGCTGCTGGAGGAGAGCAAGTGACTGAGAACACCGAGAACGAGCAGACCGGCAACCGCGCGGCCGAGGCCGGCGCCCTCTGGGGCGGCCGCTTCGCGAGCGGGCCGTCGCCGGCCCTCGCTGCGCTGAGCAAGTCCACCCAGTTCGACTGGGCCCTCGCGCAGTACGACATCCGCGGCTCGAAGGCGCACGCCTCGGCGCTCGCCGCAGCCGGCTACCTGAGCGACGACGAGCTGCGCGACATGCGCGCCGCCCTCGACGAGCTCTCCGCGCGCGTCGCCGACGGCCGCGCGCAGCCCGCCGAGAGCGACGAGGACGTGCACTCGGCGCTCGAGCGCCTGCTCATAGAGATCACCGGCGTGCAGCTGGGCGGCAAGCTCCGCGCGGGCCGCAGCCGCAACGACCAGATCGCCACGCTCGTGCGGCTCTACCTGCTCGACCACGCCGCGATCATCCGGGATCGGCTGCTCCAGCTGCTCGACGCGATCGCCGAGCAGGCGGCCCGCGCCGAGGGCGCGATCCTGCCCGGCCGCACCCACCTGCAGCACGCGCAACCCGTGCTGCTCGCCCACCAGCTCGCGGCCCACGCCTGGCCGATCGTGCGCGACCTCGAGCGCCTGCGCGACTGGAGCCGCCGCGCGAGCGCCTCGCCCTACGGCGGGGGAGCCCTCGCCGGATCGTCGCTCGGCCTCGATCCGCGCCTCGTCGCGGAGGAGCTCGGCCTCGGCGAGCCGCTCGAGAACTCCATCGACGGCACGGCGGCGCGCGACGTCGTCGCCGAGTTCGCCTTCATCTGCGCCCAGATCGGCATCGATCTCTCGCGGTTCAGCGAGGAGATCATCATCTGGAACACCAAGGAGTTCGGCTTCGTGCGCCTGCACGACGGCTACTCGACGGGATCCAGCATCATGCCGCAGAAGAAGAACCCCGACATCGCGGAGCTCGCGCGAGGCAAGTCGGGCCGCCTCATCGGCAACCTGACGGGCCTGCTTGCCACGCTCAAGGGTCTGCCCCTCGCGTACAACCGCGATCTGCAGGAGGACAAGGAGCCCGTCTTCGACTCCGTGCAGCAGCTCGAGGTGCTGCTGCCCGCCTTCACCGGCATGGTCGCCACCATGAGCTTCGACACCGCTCGCATGGCCGAGCTCGCCCCGCAGGGCTTC
>JASGDX010000104.1:0-6214 GCA_047606985.1 Leucobacter sp.
CCGGCATGGTCGCCACCATGAGCTTCGACACCGCTCGCATGGCCGAGCTCGCCCCGCAGGGCTTCTCGCTGGCCACCGATGTCGCGGAGTGGCTGGTGAAGCAGGGGGTCATATTCCGCGACGCGCATGAGATCTCCGGCGAGCTGGTGCGCTACTGCGAGGAGCGCGGGATCGAGCTGCACGAGCCCTCCGACGCCGAGCTGGCCGAGGTGTCGCCGCATCTCACGCCAGCGGTGCGCGAGGTGCTGACGGTCGAGGGATCCGTGAACTCGCGCGTGGGCGCTGGCGGCACGGCGCGCGTGCGCGTCGACGAGCAGCTCGCGCGCCTCGCGGGGCGCATCGCCGAATTCCGCGCGGGCTAGGCCTCGGGTCGCGATGCCGTCCGAGCCGGTGCGGGATCCGGATCGCAGAGGCTTCTGGAAGTCGATCGCCGCCTTCGGTTTCTTCGCGCTCATAGCGCTGGCCATGCTGCTCGCGATCGCCCTCGGCAAGGGCCGACTCGACGCCGAGACCGGGTCGATGCTGCTGCTCGCAGGAGGCTTCGCCGTCGCCGGCATCGGGGTGATCCCCACGCGAGGGGCGAGCGGAGCGCCTCGAAGGGGTGCCGCTCTGCCGGTCTGGTTCTGGGTGTGGGTGCTGCTCGGTGCCGCGATGTGGGCGGCGGTTCCCCTCGTGCTGCTCGGCAGCGGCTACGGTTGGCTGCAGACGCTGGGCACCGGTCGACGAGCGCTGCCGGTGTGGGCGCTCGCGGCCATCGGATGGTTCACGCTGGGGGCCGCCGTCACCGGTTTCGTGCTCTGGCTCAGGCGGCGCACCCGTTCCGACGACTGACCGGCCTGCGGCTGCTCGGCCGCCGCGCCCCGAACCGACGCGAGCGTGCAGCTGCCGTGCGAGGGCAGTAGTCCCGCCGATTGAGCGCAGCGCAGCGCAGTCGAACTCGAGGGTTTCGACTCGGCTCGTTCCTCGCTTCGCTGAACCGGCGGTCGGGCTTCGACTCGCTGTGCTCGCTCAGCCGACGGCGGGTTCCGGCTCCGAGAGCTCCGCTCGACCGGCTGCCCTGCTCCCCTCGATGAGCGGCGCCGGATCAGCCCGCGGTCGGACGGCGGCATCACGCGGTACGATGGCAGGCGTGTCTGAAGTGAACGAACGAGCCCAGATCCTGGCGGCCCAGCGCAACGACGACAGCTTCGAGACCCTGTGGGACGAGCTGGAGTGGCGCGGGCTGATCCACGTCTCCACCGACGCCGGCGCGCTGTCGGAGCTGCTCGAGGGCGAGCCGTTCACCTACTACTGCGGCTTCGACCCGACCGCGCCCAGCCTGCACCTCGGCAACCTGGTGCAGCTGCTGCTGCTGCGCCGCCTGCAGCTCAAGGGCCACAAACCGCTCGGCCTCGTCGGCGGGTCCACCGGCCTCATCGGCGATCCGCGTCCCACGGCCGAGCGCACGCTCAACGACCGGGCCACGGTCGAGGAATGGGTGACCCGCCTGCAGGCGCAGGTGTCGCGCTTCCTCTCCGCCGAGGGGGAGAACGCGGTGCGCCTCGTCAACAACCTCGACTGGACCGCGCCCCTCAGCGCGATCGACTTCCTGCGCGAGGTCGGCAAGCACTTCCGCGTGGGCACCATGCTGCGGAAGGACGCGGTCGCCGCGCGCCTCAACTCGGAGGAGGGCATCAGCTACACCGAGTTCAGCTACCAGATCCTGCAGGGCTTCGACTTCCTCGAGCTGTTCCGCCAGTACGACTGCCGGCTGCAGTCGGGCGGCAGCGACCAGTGGGGCAACCTCACGAGCGGCACCGATCTCATCCGCAAGGTCGAGGGCGAGTCGGCGCACGCCATCGGCACCCCGCTCATCACCAACAGCGACGGCACGAAGTTCGGCAAGAGCGAGGGCAACGCCATCTGGCTCGACGCCGAGATGTGCTCGCCGTACACGTTCTACCAGTTCTGGCTCAACCAGGCCGACGCCGACGTGATCGACCGGCTCAAGGTGTTCACCTTCCTGTCGCGGGCCGAGATCGAGGACTACGAGCGCCAGGTCGCCGAGGAGCCCTTCAAGCGCGCCGCACAGCGGCGGCTCGCGCTCGAGGTGACGACGCTCGTGCACGGTGCCGCGGCTGCCCGGGGTGCGATCGACGCCTCCGAGGCGCTCTTCGGGCGCGGGGATCTCGCGGCGCTCGACGAGGCGTCGCTGCGGGGGGCGATCTCCGAACTGCCGCGCGCTGCGGGATCGGTCGGCGCCCCGCTGGCCGAGCTGCTGGCCGGCTCCGGCCTCGTGGCGAGCAAGGGCGAGGCGCGTCGGGCGATCAAGCAGGGCGGCGTGTACGTGAACAACGCCCAGGTCGACGACGAGGATCGCGTGGTCTCGAGCGAGGATCTGCTGCACGGCAGGTACGCGGTGCTGCGCCGCGGCAAGAAGGCGCTGGCGGGCTTCGTCGCCTCCTGAGGTCCGTTCGGGCATCTCCCCAGCCGGGGCGGGGTCGCGCCTTGCTAAGCTGGGGAGTTGTCACAATTCGGCAACGGCGGTGACCGGCGTCGGTGCGATCCCGAGCGCTTCGGCCCACCGTGCAAACCATACAGGAGAGACAACGTGGCGACAGTTCTCGAAAAGCTCCTTCGCGTCGGCGAGGGCCGCATTCTGAAGAAGCTCCAGCGGCAGGCGAAGCTCGTGGCCGAGCTCGAGGACTCCTTCTCGGAGCTCAGCGATGAGGAGCTGCGCGGCGAGACCGAGGAGTTCCGGGAGCGTCTCGAGAAAGGCGAGACGCTCGAGGACCTGCTGCCCGAGGCCTTCGCCGCGGTTCGAGAGGCCGCCAAGCGCACCATCGGCCTGCGTCCCTTCGATGTGCAGGTGATGGGCGGCGCCAATCTGCACCTCGGCAACATCTCCGAGATGAAGACCGGTGAGGGCAAGACCCTCGTCGCCACCATGCCGGCCTATCTCAACGCGCTCGCCGGCAAGGGCGTGCACGTCGTCACCGTGAACGACTACCTCGCGAGCTACCAGAGCGACCTCATGGGGCGCGTCTACCGCGCCCTCGGCATGACGACGGGCTGCATCATCGCCGGGCAGGATCCCGCGACCCGACGCGAGCAGTACAACGCCGACATCACCTACGGCACGAACAACGAGTTCGGCTTCGACTACCTGCGCGACAACATGGCCTCCGACGCCGCCGAGCGCGTGCAGCGCGGCCACTTCTACGCCATCATCGACGAGGTCGACTCGATCCTCATCGACGAGGCCCGCACCCCGCTCATCATCTCCGGTCCGTCCTCGGGCGAGGCCAACCGCTGGTTCGCCGAGTTCGCGCGCGTGGCCCGCAAGCTCGAGCCGGGCGTCGACTACGAGGTCGACGAGAAGAAGCGCACCATCGGCGTGCTCGAGCCCGGCATCGAGAAGGTCGAGGATCACCTCGGCATCACCAACCTCTACGAGTCGGTGAACACGCCCCTCATCTCCTTCCTCAACAACTCGATCAAGGCGAAGGCCCTGTTCACCCGCGACAAGGACTACGTGGTGCTGAACGGCGAGGTGCTCATCGTCGACGAGCACACCGGCCGCATCCTCGCGGGCCGCCGCTACAACGAGGGCATGCACCAGGCCATCGAGGCCAAGGAGGGTGTGCAGGTCAAGGCCGAGAACCAGATGCTCGCCACCGTGACGCTGCAGAACTACTTCCGCCTCTACGAGAAGCTCTCGGGCATGACCGGCACCGCCGAGACCGAGGCGAGCGAGTTCATGTCGACCTACAAGCTCGGCGTGGTGCCCATCCCCACCAACAAGCCGATGCAGCGCAAGGACCAGCCCGACCTCGTCTACAAGAACGAGGAGGCCAAGTTCGCGCGGGTTGTCGATGACATCGCCGAGCGCCACGAGAAGGGCCAGCCCGTGCTCGTCGGCACCACGAGTGTGGAGAAGAGCGAGTACCTCTCGCGCCTGCTCGCCAAGAAGGGCGTGCGCCACGAGGTGCTCAACGCGAAGAACCACGCGCGCGAGGCCGCGATCATCGCGCAGGCCGGCCGCCTCGGCGCCGTCACCGTCGCCACGAACATGGCCGGCCGCGGCACCGACATCATGCTCGGCGGCAACGCCGAGTTCCTCGCCGTGCAGGAGATGGCCGCGCGCGGCCTCTCGACCGACGAGGATCCCGAGGCCTATGAGGCTGCGTGGGACGACGTCTTCGAGGCCGTCAAGGATACCGTCTCCGAAGAGGCCGAGAAGGTCGTCGCGGCAGGCGGCCTCTACGTGCTCGGCACTGAGCGCCACGAGTCCCGCCGCATCGACAACCAGCTGCGCGGCCGCTCCGGCCGCCAGGGCGATCCCGGCGAGAGCCGTTTCTACCTGTCGCTCGCCGACGATCTGATGCGGCTGTTCAACTCGGGCGCCGCCGCCGCGCTGATGAACCGCGACAGCTTCCCCGACGACCTCGCCATCGAGTCGAAGGTCGTCAGCCGCGCCATCCAGAGCGCCCAGAGCCAGGTCGAGCAGCGCAACGCCGAGATCCGCAAGAACGTGCTGAAGTACGACGACGTGCTCGACCGCCAGCGCAAGGCCATCTACGGCGATCGCCAGCAGATCCTCGACGGCGAAGACTTCCACGACCGCATCTCCGCGTTCCGCGAGCAGACGATCGACGCGATCCTCGACTCGCACGGGCACGACGGAGACTGGGACTTCGACGCGCTCTGGAGCGACCTGCGCCAGGTGTACCCGGTGGGCATCACCGTCGACGAGCTGCTGGCCGAGGCCGGCGGATCCCGCGTCGAGAAGGCCTTCCTGCGCCGCGAGATCCTCTCCGACGCGGAGGTCGCCTACCAGAAGCGCGAGGAGACCCTCGGCGAGGAGGCCATGCGCGAGCTCGAGCGCCGCGTGGTGCTCGCCACGATCGACCGCCGCTGGCGTGACCACCTCTACGAGATGGAGTACCTCAAGGAGGGCATCGGCCTGCGCGCGATGGCCCAGCGCGATCCGCTGGTCGAGTACCAGCGCGAGGGCTTCACCATGTTCGAGGGCATGATGGGCCAGATCAAGGAGGAGTCCATGGGGCTGCTCTACAACCTCGAGGTGAAGGTGCGCCCGGCCGAGGGGCCGCAGGACCACGTGCATCTCGAGGGCGGCGGGCTCGAGGATCAGCACAGCCCGGATCAATCCAAGCTCAGCTACACGGCTCCCGACGAGGACGGTGCGCCCGCGGTGAGCGGGGCCGAGGATCCCGCTGCCGCGAAGGGCGGCAAGAGCGGCCAGGGATCGAGGGCGCCGCAGAAGCGCGGGGCCTTCGGGCAGCAGGTGCCGGCCGACGAGGGCGCCGCGCCGGCGAACCGCGCCGAGCGTCGAGCAGGCAAGAAGAAGTAGCCGAACCGTAGGGAGTGATCCGCGCCCTGCGCGGACCGACTGGGAGACACCGATGGCAACAGAGACGAACGAGCGCCCCACGAAGAACGAGCGCCGGCAGCTGGCTCGCGAGCAGGCGCGCCTCGCTCGCGAGCAGGAGAAGCGCCGCGAGAAGCGCAACCGCCTGTTCGTGCAGGGCGGGATCGTGGTGGGCCTGCTGGCGATCCTCGCCGTCGTCGCACTGATCCTCACGCAGACGATGAAGCCGGCCGGCCCGGGCCCGCAGAACATGGCGACCGGCGGGGTGGTCTTCACGAAAGACCTGAAAGTCGTGACCGGCCCCGCGCTGCAGCCGGGGGAGGAGCGCGAGGCCCCCGTCGTCGACCGTGAGCAGCTGCCGCTCGACATGACGGTCTACGTCGACTACATGTGCCCCGCCTGCGGCAACTTCGAGCAGCAGTACGGCAGCATGCTCGAGAACTACGTGGGCAGCGGCGACGTCGAGCTGCGCGTCTACCCGATCAACTTCCTCGACGGGCAGTCGCTCGGCACCAAGTACTCGACCCGTGCGGCCAACATGTTCAGCTGCATCGTCGAGGAGCAGCCGGATGTCGCCTTCGAACTGCACAACCTCCTGCTGAGCGCCGAGGTGCAGCCCGAGGAGAACACGACGGGCCTCACCGACGATCAGCTGCTCGAGCAGGCGAAGGCCGCGGGCGCGGACCTCACCACCGAGCTCAAGCAGTGCGTCAAGGACCAGCGCTTCGCCTCCTTCATCTCCGCGAACTACAAGTCGGTCAGCGAGACCGGGGTGCTCGGCCTCTCGAAGGGCGCGCAGATGTACGACCGCGACGGCGGGCTGCAGTCCGCCGACGGGCCGCA
>JASGDX010000105.1:0-2642 GCA_047606985.1 Leucobacter sp.
ACCATGCGCGAGATCGCATCGCGCGCGGGCTTCGCGAACGGCGCGCTCAAGCACTACTTCTCGGGCAAGGACGCGATCATCGAGGGCGCCTACGAGCGCTCGCTGAACCGCATCCAGAGCCGCGTCGAGGAGATGCTCGAGGGCAAGCGCGGCATCGAGGCCCTCGAGGCGTCGATGCGCTACACCCTCCCCATCGGCAGGGAGGACGCGACCGCGGCGCGCGTGCTGCTCTCCTTCTGGGAGCGCTGCGCGTTCAGCACCGAGATCGACCATGACTACGGCGAGCACCTCACCTCGTGGAAGTCGGGCTACATGCAGTACCTGCGCGAGGGCCGCGAGGACGGCGACGTGCTCACCCCCACGCCCGACGAGCAGCTCGTCAGCGAGATCGTGCTCATGAACATCGGCGCCACCGTCACCCGCGTGGTGAGCCCCGAGCATCTCGACGGGGCCATCCTCGACGCCCAGGTCACCGACTTCATCGCCCGCCTGCGCCGCGCGGACGGGTAGCTGCCGCCGCCGGCTAGCGGCTGCGGGGCACTCCAATGGGAGTCGCAACACGCCGTTTCAACCCGCGCGATGCGGCGTGTTGCGACTCCCATCTGCCGCTTCCAGAAACCGACACCCCTCTCAGCCGCGCGACTGCGGCGGCTGCGGCGACCGCGGCTGCGGCGCGCGGAACGCGAGCAGCCTCGCCGGGTTCTCGACCATGATGCTGCGCAGCGCCGCCTCATCGACGCCGAACTCCGCGAGCGTCGGCAGGAAGTGCTCGACGATGTAGCCGTAGCCGTGCCCGCCCCAGCGGCGCAGCTGCACGCGCTGGCAGACGTCGCCGCCGAGCACCAGCTGCCCGCCCCAGCCGTCGGCGACGAGCTCGGCGAAGCCGCGCGCGGCATCGCGGTCGGTGAAGGGGAAGAGCGTGCCCCACGGGCTGCCCGTCGTGCCGAGGAAGTCGGCCTCGACGGAGACGCCGCGCGCGAGCAGGCGCCTGGCGAGACCCATGTCGTCGGCGATCGTGCCCGCGTGCCCGAAGATCACGGAGCGCGGATCCGCGCCCTCCTCCTCGAGCGCGTCGAGCACCCGCAGCTTCGCCTCGCCGAAGCCGCCCATGTGCAGGGTTATGGGCGCGCCCGTGAGCGCCGACGCCCGGCCAGCGGCGCGCACGCTGCGCATCTCCTGCGGGTCGACGGGATCGCCCTCGGCGCCCGCTTCGCCGATGATGCCGGCGCGGATGCGCGCCCCGTCCGCGCCGATCGCCGCGCCCGCCACGATGTCGCGCACGATCTCGGCGGTGAGCTCGTCGAGGCTGCGCTCGGCGAATCCGGCCGGGTGCAGGTCCTTCTGGTACCAGCCGCAGCCCATCACGAGGTGCAGCCCCGAGGCGCGGCTCAGGCCGGCGAGCGCGAGCGGATCGCGGCCGACGCCCGAGGGCGTCACCTCGACCATCGCGCCGCCGCCCTGGCGCGCGAAGTCGGCGACCTCGTCGACCATCTCGTCGAAGTCGCCGAGGATGTCGTTGTCGGCGCAGGGGCGTCCCCGACGCACCGCGGCGAGCGTGCCGAGGGACAGGGGCGCCTGCGCAGCCGGATCCCACTCCCCCCGGCGCGGGTTCGCGGAGTGCGCCGGCCGCCGGATGTCGAGGAAGAGGTGCTCGTGCATCAGCGTCGGCCCGAGCGCCTCCGGGCGCACCGGGCCGAGCACGGTCTGCACGAGTCCCTCGAGGTTCGGGATCTCGAGATCTTCGAGGTTCGGGATCGCCGCGGCGCTGCGGATCGAGGCGGCGGGGCCGGTCGAGGCGGCGAGCGCGGGAGCAGTGCTCAGGTTCCCCGCGTTCGGGATCGGTGCGGGATCCGAGTCCGGGATCGCCGTGGCCGGCTCCGCAGCCTCCGACGCGAGGCCTCCGGCCGCTGGGGCCTCCCGGTCGGCCGCTGCGGACGCGGCATGGCTGCCCGGGGCGGCAGGGGCGGCGCGATCCCGAACCCCCGTCTCCGCACCCGAGCCGGCGGCTCCGTCGGCCTCTCGACCGGTATCGCCGCCTGGCGCCCTCCGCGTCAGCAGCCGCAGCGCGTTGCCGTGCAGCACCGCGGAGACGAGCGCGTCGCCGGCGCCGAGCATGCGCAGGTACGGCGCGAACTGCTCCGTCAGGAACTCGAAGCCGTTGCCGCCGTAGGCCGCCAGGCGGTGCTTGTTGCGGATCCCGCAGCTCAGCAGGATCCGGTCCGCTGCGCCGAGCTCCGCGCAGCGGAGGATCGTCATGGCGACATCGTGGTCGGAGACGACCGTGCGCACGTTCGGGATGCGGCCGAGGTCGTCGAAGCAGAGCGCGGTGCCGAGTGCGAGCAGCGCGTCGAGCGCTCTCTCATCGATCCCGGTGCGCAGCGCCCCGGTCTCATCGCGCGCGGCGATCGGATCGGCGGCCCCGAGCAGCAGCACGCGCGAACGGTCGAGCCCCGCCTCATCGACGGCGCCGAGCGCCTGGTCGATGGCGCGGACGGCCGCGAACTGCGGGCCGGCCCGATCGGCCGCACCGGCCGATGCGGCGACTCCGGCCTGCACGCCGGATCCGACCCGGTCGCCCGGCGCCACAGCCCAGGGGTCGGCGGCGGGCGCGAGCGCGAGCGCGACGCCCCCGTCCCGGGCAG
>JASGDX010000106.1:0-3225 GCA_047606985.1 Leucobacter sp.
CGAGCCGAGCTGGGAGACCCCGGCGGGCAGGGGCCGGCCCGGGTGGCACATCGAGTGCGCCGTCATCGCGACCCGCGCGCTCGGCGGCGCGTTCACGGTGCAGGGCGGCGGCGCCGACCTCGTCTTCCCGCATCACGAGTACACGGCGGCGCACGCCACCGCGCTCTCGGGCACGCCGCTCGCGCACGCCTACTGCCATGCCGGCCTCGTCTCCTACCAGGGCCACAAGATGTCGAAGTCCCGCGGCAACCTCGTGTTCGTGTCGAGGCTGCTCGACGGCGACCACGGCGGAGAGCCGGCCGACCCCTCCGCGATCCGGCTCGGGCTGCTGGCGCACCACTACCGCTCGGAGTGGGAGTGGCACGACGCCGATCTCGGCACCGCGACCCGCCGTCTCGAGGCCTGGCGCAAGGGCCTGCGGCGCACCGCCGACGAGCCGGTGTCGTCGACCTGGGTGCTGCAGCAGCTGCGCACCGCGCTCGCCAACGACCTCGACACGCCCGTGATGCTCGCGACGCTCGACGCCGCGCTCGACCGCGGGGTCGATGATCCCGGGCTCGTCGCCGACGCGGCGCTGGCGCTGCTCGGCGTGGACCTGGGCGGGGGCGATTAGCAGTATCCCGCGCACCAGCCGGTGAAGAGGACATTTGGGAGAGCTGCGATGAAGATTACGAGATCAGCTGCGAAATGTGTGATGATCGAGGCTCCGAGCCCCCAGCGCCGATGCACGAGGACGAATAGTACAGATGCAACTGCGGTGAGTAAGCATCCGATCAGACCTCCAGGGAGGCCGAAGAGATGCGCAAGCCCGAACGATCCGGACTGTGCGAGGAATACGACTGGGAGCGGCAGGCTGTTGCATTCCTCGAGAAGCGCACCTCTCCATATCAGCTCTTCTCCCACTGCATTCAGAAAAGCTAATAGGACGCAGGCAATCACGATTAGCCATGTGGCTGGTTGAACGATGTCGAACTGCAGTGGAGTCCGGTTGAGCTGCCAGAACACGAATGGGGCAGCAACGAGTCCCGCGGCCGATCCGATGCCGAACGAAAGGAATGCTTGCGTGGCTTGATGCCTGAACGGCCGGGATTGAGATGGAGCATCGAAAGAAGGGATCTTCTTCGCAGCAGCCCAAGCGAGGCCAGCAACTAACGGTGAGGCGATCCAAGGCAGACCCAATGCGATCAGGCCACCGAGCAAAGCTACAGCGATCCTTGTTGAAAGGCGTTTTGCTGCGAGGACCGTGATGATGGTGATCGCAATTACTGTGATTGCGGAATGGGCTCTTGCGATAACCAACAAGCCAAGGCATATGGCGAGAGTCAGGCTTCTCGCGGAGGCCGAGAACTTAAGCACGCGCGCTCTGGGCTCCTTGCTCGTTGTGAAGCGGCAATGAGATCAAGCGCGGATCCGATCCTTCCACTGTGTCAAGGAACCGACGGGGATCGAAACACCCGCCCCAACCCATGCCGCCCCAAAAGCGCTGTCGATGCTCGGGGTGAGAATGGCGAGAAACTGGCCGGTCTCGTCTAAGAGTTCCGGCCAGCCCCGGCCGATCTCGTCAGTTACCCAGTCTTGGACTTCATTCATGATCTCTGTTGGAGAGGGCCCTCCGTCGTCGGCGCCATGAAGTGCATGGAGGCGACCTGGCAAAGACAACACGTACTGGCCCTCGAAATCGTCCGGATCTCCATGACCCGAGCCTTCTATCCAGGATTCT
The DNA here is from genome assembly GCA_047606985.1 of Leucobacter sp. Lineage (GTDB taxonomy): Bacteria > Actinomycetota > Actinomycetes > Actinomycetales > Microbacteriaceae > Leucobacter. The sequence goes on from JASGDX010000106.1 coordinate 1,721, forward strand.
GCCGCTTTGCTATAGATGCCCATCGGGCCGCTTATTTGGGCAGTTCTGAGGTCTTCTTCAATGCGGGAAAGAAAAGTATTCATGCTTCCGTCATCCGAGGTCGAACTACAAGATCTTGCACACCATGTTGTAGACCAGAACCGCCTTATAGCCGTCATTTGTGAGCTTGAAGACTTTTCCGGAGATCCTCAGATTTTGGCCGGAGTACTTCTTGGCGGTTGCTGCGGCAATGCTTCCATGAGGCGCGTATCCCTGGTCTTTTGCATCGTAGCGCTTTGAACCGGTATACACGTTGACGGTGTATCTGACCCCGCTGTAGGTGTGAGAAGGATAAGCGCCCCACTGGATGGCGGATCCCTTCTTCTTCTGCTGGATGTTGAACTTTCCGAAATCGGAATTCTGGCGACAGTTCTTGCAACTTGATATAGGGGGAGAGAGTTGAACTGCGGAGCATCCCGTCAGTGCTGAAGAGAACAGGAGAGCGACTGCTAGAACTCCGCAGGAAGAAGCGAGGCGTATTTGCGATGTGATGTTATGTGCCATGCATACTCTCCTTCGAATGAATAGATCGCTAGGAACGCGAATAAGATGATGATGATACTCATAGTTATGACATGAGCGCAACGAAGTGATTTTTGCGTAACGCCTCATTCAAGAGCCATTTCGGCTCAGATATTGGTGTGCATGGCTCAGCACAAGAACGGACACGCACTTAGCTCGACCGCGGGGTCGATGATCCCGGGCTCGTCGCCGACGCGGCGCTGGCGCTGCTCGGCGTGGACCTGGGCGGGGTGGACCTGGGCGGGGGAGAGGCATAGCGCCTCCCGCGACCCGCGCCGCTTCGCGACCCGAGCCGGAGCGCGCCGCAGGCCTACTCCTCCGCGCCGTCCTCGTCCTGCGGCGTCTCGCGGTCGCGCTCGAGGAACTTCTCGAACTCGAGGGCGAGCGCGTCGCCGGTCGTCTCCGCCGCGAGCGCCTCGTCGCGCGACTCCTCGAGCCGTCGGATGTAGAGGGACATGTCCTCGTCGGCGGCGGCGATGCGGTTGATGTTCGCCTCCCACTCGTTGGCCTGCGCCAGCAGCTCGCCGCGCGGGATCACGATGTCGAGCAGCTCCTCGAGCTTGTCGAGGAGGGCGAGCGTGGCCTTGGGCGACGGCGTGCTGTGCACGTAGTGCGGCACCTGCGCCCACAGCGAGATCGGCGGGATGCCGGCCTCGGTGAGGGCGAGGTCGACGACGCTCGCGATGCCGGCCGGCCCTTCGTAGGTGCTGCGCTCGGCGCCGGTGCGCTCCCGCAGCTCGGCGCTCTCGGAGCTGAGCGACGTCGCGATGGGCCGAGAGTGTGGCGTGTCGGAGTACATGGAGCCGAGCAGGATCACCGTGTCGATGGCCCAGACGTCGACGAGCTCGACGATCTCGTCGGCGAAGTTCTGCCAGTCGCGGGCAGGTTCGACGCCGGCGAGCAGGAAGAGCTCGTCGACGTCTGGGCCATCGACACGGTGATCC
>JASGDX010000107.1:0-4065 GCA_047606985.1 Leucobacter sp.
ATCCGGGGGGGCGGACTCGGAGAAAGAGCGCGTCGGGGGTGCGGTGTAGCCTGGCACCATGACCACGATTCACGCCACAGGCACCGCCGAGATGCACGTGCTCGCGGAGCGCGCCACGATCACCGCGCTCTCCTCGGTCACCTCCCGCGACCGCTCCGAGAGCATCGCCGCCGCCACCCGCATGCACAACTGGGCCGTGCAGCGCGCCGAGCAGCTGCGCGCGAGCGGCGACGCGACGTGGCACTCCGCCGACCCGATCGCCACGTGGAGCTACAAGAGCTACGCCGAAGGCAAGGCGCAGCACGTGGTCATCGAGCACCGCACCCGCAGCCGAGTGCGCATCAAGCTCGCCAACCTCTCGCTCGTCGGCGTCCTCGTCGCCGAACTCGCCGAGGCGGGGCTGACCACCGATGTCGACTGGGCGCTCACCGAGGCGAGCCGCAGGGTGTGCGAGCGCCGCATGCGCAAGGCCGCGGTCGAAGAGGCCAGGAAGATCGCCGGCGACTACGCCGAGGCGCTCGGCCAGCAGATCGAGAGCGTCGCGAGCATCTCCGACGCGCCTGTCGGCGGCTCGGGCCTGGTGGCGGGATCCGCGCGTGCCGGCATGGCGGCGAAGGGGCCGGCCGAGGTGACGGTGGCCGAGATCACGGTGAGCGCGACGGTCTCCGGGGTCTACGAGGCGCGGTAGCGGAGCCCGGGCTCGGGTCCTCGGCGCGATCGGCGCCGGGGCCGGTGCGCCGCGATGAGCGATGCACCGTATGCGAAGCCCGGTGCGCGAATAGCTGAGGAAAGGGCCGCGCGGGACCGGCCGAATGGGTCTCCGGGTTACAGATGCAGGCGTTTGGCGAGTTCGTGGCGCATGTCGGCGCCGGAGTAGAGGTGCAGCAGCAGGGCGATGAGGCTGAGGCCCCCGCAGATCCTCGAGGGCAGCGGATCCCGCACCCACCCGAGCGCGAGGAAGACGAGCGGCACCAGGCCCAGCAGCACCGTCACCCCGCTGTACAGGATGTGCTCGCCGGTCTCCGTGCGCATCAGCCGCACCGTGATGAGCAGCGCAGCGATGGCCGCCGCGCACACGATCGGGATCGCGTAGCTCAGCGCCCAGCCGTGCCAGCCGGTGAGAAAGTCCCAGTACGCGCAGATGAGGCCCGCCAGCACGACGAGGTACACGGTTCCCTTGGCGACGTTGCGGCGCTTGCGCACCGCCATCAGCACCACGAGCCACATCGATGCGATTCCCAGCCACACCGAGCGGAGCGCTCCGATGCCGTTCTCCCTGCTGAAGAGCAGCTGGGCGACGAAGGACACGAGGATCACGGCGATCGAGACGAGGAAGAGCACCTGCAGCACCCGCCTGCGCGAGAACTTCAGGGGCACCGCGGGGAGCGGGCTCGGGATCGCCTCGCCTGCAACGGCGGCCCCGCAGAGCGGGCAGCGGGTCCATTCGCCCTCGATGCCGACGGCGCACTCGGCGCAGCGGCTCATCCCGCGGCCTCCGCGAGCTCGTGCTCGGTGACCCGTGCCGCGGCCACCGTCACCGCGACGCCTCTCGCGGTGAGCATCCGGGCGAACTCCCTCACGTGGCCGGTCTCGACGAACGGGGAGGTGAAGGTGACGGTGAGCAGCCCGGCGTGCGAAATCGCGCAGAACTGCGGTCGCACGGCGGACACGTGGAACAGCATCCTCCCCACGTGGTCCTCGATCTGCTCGGGGAGGATCACCCGGCCCAGGTTCGAGATCGCGACGCTCAGGCCGCGGTTGTTGAGCCGGTTGATCAGGCCCAGCAGCACGTCCTTCAGCACCCGGGGCACGATCCTCAGCACCGCCATCCGCTCGAAGCGGATGAAGCGGCGCAGCTTCCGCTCCAGCACCTCGGGGGCGGTCTGCGGTCTGAACTGGCTCTCCAGCTCTCTGCAGATCGCGCCGAGCCCGTCGTCGCCCTCGCCGTAGGTGTGCTCCACCCGCACGGTGGCGAAGAAGTTGCGCGCCGACGTCGACGGGAAGAACTGGCGCAGGTTCACCGGCACCGAGGCCGACAGGGTGCGCGCCCCGCCCAGCCCGCCCGACGAGACGCGCACCGACTCGAAGAAGAGGGCGGTGAGATACATCGTGAGCGAGACGCCCTCCGCGCGAGCCAGGGCGAGAGCCTCCGAGACCGGCATGGTGAGTTCGACGGCGCGCGTGCGGTTGTCGGGCGTGCGGGTGCCCCTGATCCGGTGCACCCGCTTCGCCGCGGAGCGGAGCGGCGGGTCTTCGCGGCGGGGGATCGCGTGCTCCGGCCGAGCGTCGCGCTGCACGGCGAGCAGGGCCGGCGCGGCCGCGCTGCTGAAGTCGGTGTCGGCGCCGTGATCCGGATCCGGGCCGTGTTCCGGGTCCCTCGCCCCGCGCCTGCGGCGGCGCCGGAAGTAGTGGGCGAAGCTGTCGGTGGTGAGCTCGTGCGTCGGCCCGGCCGCGTCCGCGTCGGATCCGGGCTCGGGATCGGCCCCGCCCGCGGCGACCCGATCCCGAACCGGCCGCCCGGGAGCCAGCCGATCCGGAGCGCCCCCGAACGGGGGCTCGGGAGCCTGATACCGCAGCCTGACGTACGCGCTCACGAGGTCGGTGAGGAACCAGAGCGCGCCGGTGCCGTCGGACAGCGCGTGGAAGATCTCGAGGACGATGCGGCGGCGGTAGTGGAGCACGCGGAACAGGAGGGTGCGCCGATCCGCCTGGTAGAGCGGGGCGCAGGTGTGCAGCTGCTCCGTCGCGACCGCGGGGCGGAGGTCGCTGTCCTGCAGGTAGTACCAGAACACGCCCCTGCGCAGCACCGCGTGGTAGAGCGGGTAGCGATCGTAGGTCGCGTCGAGGGCCTCCTGCAGCAGCAGCGGATCGACCTCGTGATCCATCTCGGCGCTGATGCGGAAGACCTTGGGATCGGCGTCGCTGCGCGCCGCGAGGAAGATGTTCGAGGCGTTGTCGAGCCGCACCCAGGTCCGGCCCGTCATGCGGGGTCTCCGAGGTTCGGGCGCTCGCAGGTCGGCGGCCCGTCCTCCTCGTCGAGGAACGCGTCGATCACCTCGTACGCCTCCCGGAGCGATCGGGAGAACCGGGGCAGCGCGATGAACCCGTGCAGCGCCCCCTCCACCCGGTGCACCCGCACCCGGTTCCCGGCCGCCTCGAGGGCGCCGGCGTAGGCCTCGCCCTCGTCGCGCAGCAGGTCGAGCTCGGCGGTGATGAGGAGCGTGCTCGGCTGCCCCGAGAGATCGGTCGCCATGAGCGGCGCGACGAACCGGTCGCGGCGCAGCTCGGGGTCGGGCACGTAGAGCTCGAAGTAGTCCTGCACCTCGATGTTGGTGAGCCGGTAGGCGTCGCCGTGGTGGCGCACCGAGGCGAACGGGGAGGTCCCGGGATCGTGATCCCAGTGGGTCACCGGGTAGAGCAGGATCTGGCGGCTCGCCCCGCGATGGCCGCTCTCGCGCAACCGCAGGGAGACTGCCGCCGCGAGGTTGCCGCCGGCGGAGTCGCCCACCAGCACGACCCGGTCGGGATCCTCGATGCCGACGCGCTGCGGGTCCTCCAGCAGCAGCCGCGTGACCCGCGTGCAGTCGTCCAGGCCGGCGGGGAAGGGGTGCTCCGGAGCGAGCCGGTAGTCGACGGAGGCCACCACGCAGCCGGTGAGGTCTGCCATCGTGGCGCACGCGGGGGTGTAGCTCTCGATGTCCCCGGTCACCCAGCCGCCGCCGTGGAAGAACAGCAGCACGTCGTCGCGCAGCCGCTCCTTCGGCTGGAAGATGCGCACCGGGATCTGGTGGGCGCCGTCGTCCGACATGATGCGGCGGTCGATCGCCTGGTACCGGGGCACGGGCAGGGCGGCCAGCTGGCGCTGGAAGCGCCGCACCTTCTCGTAGTCCTCGCGCATGTTGACCCGGGGAGCGGCGAACAGGCGCAGCACCGCGCGCACCAGCCGGTTCATGGGCTGACGTCGGCGGCGGGGGAGCGTTCCCATGCACTCAGCTTAGGGGCCGTGCGGATGGGCCCGCCCATCCGCACGATCCCGCAGGGGCCTTCCCGGTGCGCTGCGGGATC
>JASGDX010000108.1:0-5918 GCA_047606985.1 Leucobacter sp.
GCCGGTGGGCTCGCTCTCCGGCGGAGAGCAGCAGCGGCTGCGCATCGCCCAGGCGCTGGCGGGAGATCCGGTGCTGCTGCTCTGCGACGAGCCTCTGCTCTCGCTCGATCTGCAGCACCAGCGGGGCGTGAGCGAGCTGATCGACCGGCGCCGGCGCGAGGCCGAGACCTCGGTGGTGTTCGTCACCCACGACATCAACCCGGTGATGGACCTGGTCGACCGGGTGCTCTACCTCGCCGACGGCGGCTTCCGCTCCGGCTCGCCCGAGGAAGTGCTGCGCAGCGAGGTGCTCAGCGAGCTGTACGGCACCCGGGTCGAGGTGATCCGCTCGGGCGGGCGCGTGATCGTCGCCGGCATCCCGGAGGCCCCGACCCATCCCCACGGGCGCCCGGAGGCGGCATGAGCCCCGATCTCTGGTCGCAGCTCTTCGACTTCTCCGACTACGGCGAGCTGCTCGGCCTCGTGCGCAACTCGATCATCGCTGGCGCCGCCCTCGGAATCATCGGAGGCCTCATCGGCGTCTTCGTGATGCAGCGCGACATGGCGTTCGCCGTGCACGGCATCAGCGAGCTGTCCTTCGCCGGGGCGTCGGCCGCGCTGCTCATCGGGGCCGACGTGGTGCTCGGCTCCATGGCCGGGTCGCTCATCGCGGCGGCGCTCATCGGCCTGCTGGGAGCGCGGGCGCGGGATCGCAACTCGATCATCGCGGTGCTGATGCCGTTCGGCCTCGGCCTGGGCATCCTCTGCCTCGCCCTGTACCCGGGGCGCAGCGCCAACAAGTTCGGGCTGCTCACCGGTCAGATCGTCGCGGTCGACGATCCGCAGCTCGGCTGGCTGCTCGGGATCGGCGCGGCGGTGCTGGCGGGGCTCGTGCTCATGTGGCGCCCGCTCTCCTTCGACAGCCTCGACGCCGATGTCGCCGCGGCGCGCGGGGTGCCCGTGCGCGCCGTGTCGCTGACATTAATGGTGCTTCTGGGACTCACCGTCGCGGTCTCGGTGCAGATCGTGGGAGCGCTGCTCGTGCTCTCGCTGCTCGTCACCCCGGCCGCGGCGGCGATGCGCGTCTCGGCGTCGCCGCTCGGCGTCGCGCTGCTGAGCGTGGGCTTCGCGCTCGTCTCGGTCGTCGGCGGCATCCTGCTCGCGCTCGGCGGATCGGTGCCGATCAGCCCCTTCGTCACCGGCATCTCCTTCGCGATCTACCTCGTCTGCCGGCTGGTGATCGCTCCGCTGCGGGCGGCGTCCGGACGCCGACGGCGGCGCACCCCGGAGCCCGTTTCGGCCGTCGCCGATCCCACGATCTGAACGTTCGAAACCAGCGGTCAGCGTCTTCTTAGAGCCCTCCCTGCCGTCATTCTGCGCGCGCGAGATATTCAGGGGGCACGCGCACGCAGGATGACAGACTTCGAGAAGACCCTGGCCGGGGCCACACCGCCTCCCCGCCTCCGGGATAATGGAGGGATCATGTCGCGATCCTCGGAATCCCAGGCCCCGCTGCGCGTCTCCTTCCCCGAAGAGCTTCCCGTCTCGCAGCTGCGCGGCGAGATCGAGCAGGCGATCCGCGACCACCAGGTGGTCATCGTCGCGGGCGAGACCGGCTCGGGCAAGACCACCCAGCTGCCGAAGATCGCCCTCGCCCTCGGCCGCGAGCGCATCGCCCACACGCAGCCCCGCCGCATCGCCGCCCGCACGATCGCCGAGCGCATCGCGGAGGAGCTGGGCTCCGAGCTGGGCGGCCTCGTCGGCTACCAGGTGCGCTTCACCGACAAGGTCTCGGCCGACACGCGCATCCGCCTGATGACCGACGGCATCCTGCTGGGCGCGATCCACCGCGATCGGAACCTGAGCGCCTACGACACCATCATCATCGACGAGGCGCACGAGCGCAGCCTCAACATCGACTTCCTGCTCGGGTATCTGAAGACCCTGCTCCCCCGCCGGCCCGACCTCAAGGTGATCATCACCTCGGCGACGATCGATCCCGAATCGTTCGCGGCGCACTTCGCACTGCCCGATCCGGCCGACCCGAAGGCGACGCGGCCTGCCCCCGTCATCGAGGTGTCGGGGCGCACATACCCCGTCGAGATCCGCTACCGGCCGCTGGTCGAGAAGGTCGAACGGCCCGATCCTAAGGGGGGTGCACCGGGGTTCGACTCGTCGCGAGCTCCTCGCTCAACCACCGGCGCCACGAAGGCCATCACCGTCGAGCGCGACCTCTTCGACGCCATCGGCGATGCGGTCGATGAACTGGGACGCGAGGCTCCCGGCGACGTGCTCGTGTTCCTGAGCGGCGAGGCCGAGATCCGCGATGCCGCCGACGCGCTGCGCGGCCGCGTCGGTCGGGATCGGGGCAGGCCGGTGGAGATCCTCCCCCTCTACGGCCGCCTGAGCGCCGCCGAGCAGCACCGCGTGTTCGAGCGCCCCTCGGGCGCGAACGCCGCCGCCCGCCGCATCGTGCTCGCCACGAACGTCGCCGAGACCTCGCTCACGGTGCCGGGCATCCACTACGTGATCGACGCCGGCACCGCCCGCATCTCCCGCTACTCCGCGCGCAGCAAGGTGCAGCGCCTCCCCATCGAGGCGGTGTCGCAGGCGAGCGCAAATCAGCGCTCCGGCCGCTCGGGCCGCACGAGCCCAGGCATCGCGATCCGTCTCTACTCCGAGGAGGACTTCGAGAGCCGCCCCGAGTTCACCGAGCCCGAGATCCGCCGCACCGGTCTCGCCTCGGTGATCCTGCAGATGCTCGCGCTGGGCCTCGGCGACATCGCGCGCTTCCCGTTCCTCACGCCCCCCGATTCGCGCGGGATCGCCGACGGCCTGAGCCTCCTCGCCGAGCTCGGGGCGGTCGAGGCGGTGCAGCCCGCAGACCGTCGTTCTGCGGGAGCGGAGCGAGTCGCAGAACCGGGTGCGGCAGATCCTGCGACTTCACGCAGGATGACGGGCAGGGATCGAGACAAGCGGCGCGGATCCGGATCCCGCGGCACGCACCGCATCACGAGGATCGGCCGCGAGCTGTCGCGTCTGCCCATCGAGCCCCGCTTCGCACGCATGGTGGTCGAGGCGCGACGCCACGACGTCGTGCCCGAGGTGCTGGCGATCGTCGCGGGCCTCACGATCCAGGACGTGCGCGAGCGCCCGACGGCGGACGCGCAAAGGGCAGAGCGGAGCTCTGACCGCGCGGCCGGTGCCGCCACAGCGGCAGCCCACGGAGCGCAGCGAGGGGTGAAGCGCGCGCAGGCCGACCCTGGCGCAGTGGCGCCACCGCGGCGGCCGGGAGAACGCTTCGCGTTCTCGTCCGCAGCCGCCGCGCACGCGCGCTTCGCCGACCCTCAGGGCGACCTGATGACCCTGCTGAACCTGTGGAACTACCTGCAGGAGCAGCAGGACGCGCTCTCGTCGAGCGCGTTCCGGCGGCTGTGCAAGGCCGAGTACCTCAACTTCCTGCGCGTGCGCGAGTGGATGGACCTGTACCAGCAGCTGTCGCGGATCGCCGGCGTGAGACATCCGCCTTCCCGCCCGTCCTCTTCCGAGAAATCGGGGACGCAAACGGTCGCTTCCCAAGCCGGGAAACGACCATATGTGTCCCCGATTTCGGAAGTCGGCGGTGCTCCGGGCGAGGGGATACACAAGTCAGTCCTGGCCGGCCTGCTCTCTCAGCTCGGCGTGCGCGACGACCGGCAGGATCGCAGCGCCCCCGCGCGCGGGCGTCAGGCGCCGGGCGCCGTGAAGCGCAGGCCCGCCCAGGAGTACCTGGGATCCCGCGGCACCCGCTTCGTGCTGTACCCGGGCTCCGTGCTCGCGAAGAAGCCGCCCGAGGTGGTGATGAGCGTCGAACTGGTCGAGACGAGCCGCCTGTTCGCCCGGTCCAACGCCGTCGTCGATCCGGCGTGGGCGGAGGAGCTCGCGGGTCCGCTCGCGAAGCGCCAGCTCAGCGAGCCGCACTGGGAGAAGAAGCAGGGCGCGGCGGTGGCGCTCGAGCGCGTCACGCTCTACGGCGTGCCGATCGTGGCCGGTCGCCGCGTGCAGCTCTCGCGCTTCGACGCCGAGCAGGCGCGCGAGCTGTTCATCAGGCACGGTCTCGTCGAGGGAGACTGGGAGGTGCCGGCGGGCGGATCCCTCTACGCCTTCGACCGCGCCAACCGGCAGCTGCGCCGCGAGCTCGAACAGCTCGAGGAGCGCGCCCGCCGCCGCGATATCGTCTCCGACGACGAGACCGTGTTCGACTTCTACGACCAGCGCATCCCGCAGCACGTCGCGAGCGTGCGCGACTTCGAGGGCTGGTGGAAGGAGGCGCAGCGGAAGCAGCCGCGGCTGCTCACGATGCGCCGCGAGGATCTGCTCGAGGACGAAGCCGACGAGGTCGACGAGAGCGAGTTCCCGAAGCAGTGGCGGCACGGCGACCAGACGCTGCGGCTGCGCTACCGCTTCGACCCCACGGCCGACGACGACGGGGTCACCGTCAACGTGCCGCTGCCGCTCTTGCCGCGCCTCGAGGAGTCCGACTTCGAGAAGCTCGTGCCCGGCCTCAGGCAGGAGCTCGTGACGGCGCTCATCAAGACGCTGCCGAAGGCGATCCGCAAGCACGTCGTGCCCGCCGCCGACTGGGCGCGCACGCTGCTCGAGGCCGTGGAGCCGAAGCTGGATGCCGGAGTCGGTCATCCTGCGCGAGCGGAGCGAGTCGCAGGATCCCGGCCGGATCGCGGTGAGATTCCGCGATCGACTTCGTCGCCGCAGAATGACGGGAGCACCGACGGTGGTTCCCTCACCAAGCTGCTCGCCGACGAGATCCGCCGCCGCACGAGCGTGCAGGTCTCCCCCGCCGACTTCGATCCGAGTCGCCTGCCCGCGCACCTCACGCCCACCTTCCGCGTGGTCGACGGGCGCGGACGCACCATCGGCAGCGGCAAGGACCTGCGCGAGCTGCAGGAGGCGCATCGGGATCGCGCCACGCAGGGCGTCGCGAAGGTCGCCGCGGCGGCGCTCCCCCGGAGCGAGCTGGAGCGCACGGGCGCGACGAAGTGGGAGTTCGGCGAGCTGCCCCGGCACGTCGACACCGCATACGCGAAGAGCCGTGGCGGGGCGGGCGCCGGCGTGGTGCGCGCGTACCCGGCGATCGTGGATCGCCGCACGAGCGTCGATCTCGCGCTCGTGGCCGACGAGGCCGAGCAGGCGCGGCTGTCGCGTCGCGGCGTGCGCCGCCTGCTGACGCTCAGCTCGCCGTCGCCCGCGAGCTACGTGCGCGAGCACCTCTCCAACCAGGAGAAGCTGCTGCTCGGCGCCGGCCCGTACCGCACGCTCGACGCGGCCATCGCCGACGTGTCGCTCGCGGTCGCCGACCGGGTGATCCGCCGTCACGCCCCCGACGGGCTCGTGTGGTCGGCCGCCGCCTTCGACGCCATCGCGAACGACTACGCGCGATCCCTCATCGACGAGATCTACGCCGCGATCGCGCTCGCCGCGCGCGTGCTCGACGGCGCGCGCCTCGCGCGCAAGGCGATCGACGGGGCGAAGTCGATCCAGGTGCTCGCGCAGGTGGCCGGCGCGGCCGCTCAGATCGAGGGGCTCGTCTTCGAGGGGTTCGTGTCGCGCACCGGACTCGCACGGCTCGAGCGGCTGCCCGTCTACCTGGAGGCGGTGCGGCTGCGGATGCAGGGGCTCACCGAGAATCCGGGCCGGGATCGGGCGTGGCAGAACGAGGTGGATCGCGCCGTGGCGCTGTACGAGCAGGCCGGGGGCGCGATCCCTCTGCAGCCCGACGCTCCCGAGCGCCTCGCGAGCGCCCGCTGGCTCATCGAGGAGCTGCGCGTGAGCCTCTTCGCGCAGCAGCTGCGCGCAGCGGGCCCGGTGTCTCTGCAGCGCATCCAGAAGGCGCTGCGCGAGGGGTAGTCCTGGTTGCGACAGGCCCAACCGGCGCTGCGCGA
>JASGDX010000109.1:0-6800 GCA_047606985.1 Leucobacter sp.
CGCTCACCGCCCGCAGGTAGTCGAGGTAGATCCCGTACCCCTCGATCGCCCGCGCGGACGCGGGCACGAGCGCGAGGCCCCGCTGCTCGACGGCGTAGTCGAGCAGCCGGCTCGCCATGCGAGTCCTGCCGTCCGCTTCGCGTGCATCGACCGAGAAGGACAGCACGCGATGCCCCACCCAGTTCCTGAGCACCGCGACGAATCCGCCCTCCCGCTCCTCCGCGAAGCGCAGCGATCGCTGCACTGCGAGCGACTCCCTCGCGATTCGCAGCGCCTCTTCCACGGGCAGCGCGGTGTCGACCTCGATGCGGGAGCGGTGGTTCTTGTGCGTTCTCGGCAACGGACGGCCTCACTGTCGACGGACTGGGTACCAGCGTAGCGATCCCCGCCCGGAAGAGCATATGCCCGCTGCGGCATACGGGCTCCGAGCGAGCGGATCGTCGCCTGGGAACCGGCTCGGCGCACCTCTGCGCGGCAGTACGGGCCTTCGTGTTGCCAGACCTTCGCGCTGCTGGCCCCTTGTGCGACGGCGCCTCGAGCCCGGGGTGCGATCCGCGGCCCCGAGGCACTCACCGGCATCGGGAGTCCTCTCCGCGAGAGTCTTCCCACCGCCCCCTCGTCACTCATCGACCCGAGTGGCGCAGGCATCGCGGCGCCCCGCTCCCTCTTCGTCCCCGTTCGCTCTGCTCCCCTCGCCTGCGATCAGGCGTCGAGCACGTCGAGCGCGTGCTGCAGATCCTGCGGATAGACGCTCTCGAATTCTACGCGTTCCCCGCTGCCCGGATGGCGGAAGCCGAGGCGCATCGCGTGCAGCCACTGGCGGGTCAGTCCGAGGCGCTGGGAGAGCGTCGGGTCGGCGCCGTACATGGCGTCTCCGACGCACGGGTGGCGCTGGGCCGACATGTGCACGCGGATCTGGTGGGTGCGGCCGGTCTCGAGACGGATCTCGAGCAGCGTGGCGTAGGGGAAGGCCTCGAGGGTCTCGTAATGGGTCACCGAGGGCTTGCCGTCGCGGGTCACGGCGAATTTCCACTCGTGGCCCGGATGGCGCCCGATCGGCCCCTCGATGGTTCCCGCGAAGGGATCGGGGTGCCCCTGCACCACCGCATGGTAGATCTTGTCGACCTCGCGCTCCTTGAAGGCTCGCTTCAGTGCGCTGTAGGCGCGCTCGCTCTTCGCCACGACCATGAGCCCGCTCGTGCCTGCGTCGAGGCGGTGCACGACGCCCTGCCGCTCGGCGGGCCCGGAGGTGGCGATCCGGTACCCCGCTCCCGCCAGCGCGCCGAGCACCGTGGGCCCCTCCCAGCCGAGCGAGGGGTGCGCCGCCGTGCCGGCCGGCTTGTCGACCACCACGATGTCGTCGTCGTCGTGCACGATGCCGAGCTCGGGCAGGTCGACCGGCACGACCTCCGGGCCGCGCTTCTCCTGCCACTCGACCTCGAGCCAGCTGCCTGCGGCCAGCCGATCCGACTTGCCCAGCACACGCCCGTCGAGCGTCACGCCGTCGGCCTGCGCGATCTCTGCCGCGAAGCTGCGCGAGAATCCGAGCAGCTTCGCCAGTGCGGCGTCGACCCGCTCGCCCGCCAACCCGTCTGGCACGGGGAGGCTACGCCGCTCCATTGCGCGACTCCTCCTCCGCCGATTCGGGATCGACATCGGATGCCGGGCCGGCTCCCGACTCCTCGCCAGGTTCGGGTTCCGCATCGGTTTCAGGATCCGCATCGCCGGCCGCGCCGCGGCGGGATCTCGGCGACCCGTCGATGGGCATGCCGAGCAGGCTGATGATCACGAACAGGATCATGCCGACGACGATGCCCATGTCGGCCAGGTTGTATATGGCCGGGTTGAAGCCGAGCCACATCCACGGGGTCAGGATGAAGTCGACGACGTGCCCCTCCGGGAAGCCCGGGTCTCGGGTCAGCCGATCCGTGAGATTGCCCAGCACGCCGCCCAGCAGCAGCCCGAGGAACAGGGACCAGGAGATGGAGCGCAGCCGGCGGAGCTGCCAGAGGATCACCACGACGACCATGGCGGCGAGAATCGTGAAGATCCACGTCGAGCCGCTGGCCATCGAGAAGGCCGCGCCGGGGTTGCGTACGAAGTGCCACTGCAGGAACCCGCCGAGCACGGGGACGGTGCGGCCCTCCGGGAGATTGGCGACGACCCAGTTCTTCGCGAGCTGATCGGCCGCGAACACCGTGATCGCGACGCCGATCAGGAGCAGAGGCACCCGTCGGCGTCGCGATGACGGAATGGTGGCGACGTCGGCCGCCACGTCGGAAGCGTCGTTCACGCTCCCAGCTACTGCAGGCCGTCGGGCGCGCCGGAGGGCTCGGGCGAGCCGTCGAGGCCGCGCAGCTGCGACTGGATGTAGGAGCGGAGCGTCGAACGGTACTCGCCCTCGAAGTCGCGCAGGCCCTTGATGGTGTTCTGCAGGTTGCTGCGCTCCTCGCCGAGCTGGCGGAGCTCGTCGGCGCGGCGCTTCTGCGCCTCCTCGACGAGCTGCTTCGCGGTGCGCTCGGCGTCTTCGATCATCTGGTCGCGCTTGGCCTCGGCCTCGGCGATGAGACGGTCGCGAGTGGTCTCGCCCTCGTGCACGTGCTTGTCGTGCAGTTCGAGCGCGAGCTGCAGCATGGCGCTCGACTTGATCGCGTCGGGCTGCAGGACCTGCACGGGCGCGGAGGCCGGCTCGGCGACGGCGACGGGCTCGGCGGCAGCGGGAGCCGAGACCGGGGCGTCGACCACGATGGTCTGTTCGGAGGCCGCCTGCGACTCCTGAGGCTCGGAGACCGGCTCGGACTCCTGGGGCTCGGAGGCGCCCTTCGACGCCTCGCATGCCTCGAGCTTGGCGGTGAGCTCCGCGATCTGGGCGCGCAGCTCCTCCTTCTCCTGCTCGTGCTGGCGCAGCTCCTCGACGATCGTGTCGAGGAAATCGTCGACCTGGTCGAGATCGTAGCCGTCGCGGAACTTGGTGATCGTGAACTTCTGATTCACGACGTCTTCAGGAGTCAGGGCCATCGTCACGTCTCTTTCACTTCGGGACCACTTGCGCGGGTCTGGGTCAACGCTAGCAAACAATACGGGGTTCGCGCAGCGGAAAGGGCCCTTGCTAGAACCATCCGGGAATGATTCTGAGCAGGATCCAGCACGAGACCAGGGTCAGCATCCAGCCGAGATCGATCATGATCTGACCGAGCCGGATCGGAGGCAGCACGCGGCGGAACATCTTGATGGGGGGATCCGTGACCGTGAAGACGAACTCCACCAGCACCGCGATCAGGCCGCGCGGGCGGAATCGCCGGTTGAGCACCAAGATCCAGTCGATCACGAGGCGTACCCAGAGCAGCAGGATGTACACCCGCAGCAGCAGTCGGATGACGCCGGTGATCGCGTAGACGACCTCCACCGGCTCAGGCCGAGGGCGCTACGAAGAACGAGCCGCTGTCGTTCTGGCGCGCGTCATCGCTCCCCACCTCGATGTGCTCGGGCGACAGGAGGAAGACCTTGCTCGTGACCCGCTCGATGCGGCCGTGCAGGCCCATCGTGAGGCCGCTCGCGAAATCGATGAGGCGCTTCGCATCCCCCTCGTCCATGCGGGAGAGGTTGATGATCACCGGCACGCCCTCGCGGAACCCCTCGGCGATGGCCTTGGCGTCCTTGTACTCGGTGGGATGCACGGTGAGGATCTCGTTCATCGGCTGCTGGGCCGCCGGCTTCGTCGGGGTGACCCGGCGCAGCGGCGTCACGGAGGCGCGCTGCGGAGCGGACGGACGGGGCGATTCGGCGCGGGGAGCCGTCTCCGCGGCGGGGCGCGGCGCTGCGGCCTTCTGCTGCGGGGCCTCGCCCTGCTCCCCGAGTTCCTCTTCAGCGAGACCGAGGAACACCATGGTCTTCTTCAGCGGGTTGCTCATCTTCTCTCCCAACGGTGCGGTGCTTCGAGGTTATCCGGCCTCGGGGCGTTTGCCTGTGATTGCGCTGCCGATTCGCAGGTGTGTCGCGCCGTGGGCGATCGCCTCGGCGTAGTCGTGGGTCATGCCTGCGGAGATCGCCTCGGCAGATGGATCGAGCGCTCGTACGCGGCTCGAGTACCCCGCGAGCCTCTCGAATGCCCTGGCCGGCTCTTCATCGAGCGGGGCGACCGCCATCACGCCGCGCAGGCGAAGCGAGGGTGCTGCGAGCATCCGCTCGGCGAGCGCCTCGATGCTCTCCGGGGGCACCCCGCCGCGACCGGGGTCGTCGGTGAGGTTGATCTGCATGAAGGCGTCGACGGGCGCGCGAAGGCCGCCCTCCTCCGCGAGGCGATCGAGCGGATCGATCACCGCCTCGCGATCGATCGAGTGGATCGCGTGCGCGTAGGCGGCGACCTGCCTGGCCTTCTTGCTCTGCAACTGCCCGATGAAGTGCCAGCGCAGGTCGAGGGCGGCGAGCTCCTCGGCCTTCGCCCGAGCCTCCTGGTGGCGGTTCTCCCCCACGTCGCGCACCCCGAGCCCGGCGAGCGCCGCCACCAGGGAGGCCGGATGGAACTTCGTGACGACGATCAGCGCGACGGATTCGGGATCGCGGGAGGCGGATCGGCACGCATCGGCGATGCCGCCGCGCACCTCCGCGAGCCGCTCGGCGAGCCCCGCGTGCTCCGACGCTTCGGGCGCAGCCATGCCGTCTACTTCAGGAACTCGGGGATATCGAGATCGTCGTCATCGTCTCCGTCGAACGCCGGATCCGACAGCTGCGCCTCGACCGGCGGGTTGAGCCCCTCGCCGAACTGGCCGGTGACCGGGCTCTTGGTCTCGCCGTCCCGCTCGAGCGGAGCGCTGAAGCCGGGGAAGCCGAGGCCCGTCGCCTCGCCGGAGGCCGACGAGCGCGGGGAGGGCGAGGGAACGTCCTCGAGGCTCTCGACGTGGCTGCCGCGACGGCCGCGCTCGGGCGAGATCACCTGGGCCGAGGGCTCGGTGTCGAAGCCGGCGGCGATCACGGTCACGCGCACCTCGTCGCCGAGGGTGTCGTCGATGACCGTGCCGAAGATGATGTTGGCCTCGGGGTGCACGACGTCCTGCACGAGGGTCGAGGCCTCGTAGATCTCGCTGAGGGCGAGGTTCGAGGAGCCCTGGATCGACAGCAGCACGCCGTGCGCACCCTCAACCGAGGCTTCGAGCAGCGGCGAGGCGACCGCCAGCTCGGCGGCCTTGATGGCGCGATCGGCGCCGCGCGCCGATCCGATGCCCATGAGCGCGGCGCCCGCGCCCTGCATGACCGATTTCACGTCGGCGAAGTCGAGGTTGATGAGACCCGGGGTGGTGATGAGGTCGGTGATGCCCGAGACGCCGGCCAGCAGCACCTGGTCGGCCGCCGCGAAGGCCTCGATCATGCTGATGCCCGGCTCGGAGATGTCGAGCAGACGGTCATTCGGCACCACGATGAGGGTGTCGACCGCCTCGCGGAGGGTGTGCACGCCGACGTCCGCCTGGGCCGCGCGGCGCTTGCCCTCGAAGCTGAAGGGGCGGGTCACGACGCCGATGGTCAGGGCGCCGATCGACTTGGCGATCCGTGCGACGACGGGCGCGGCGCCGGTGCCGGTGCCGCCGCCCTCGCCGGCGGTCACGAACACCATGTCGGCGCCGGCGAGCGCCTCCTCGATCTCCTCGGCGTGGTCCTCGGCGGCGCGGCGACCCACCTCGGGATCCGCTCCGGCGCCGAGGCCGCGCGTGAGCTCGCGGCCGACGTCGAGCTTGACGTCGGCGTCGCTCAGCAGGAGCGCCTGGGCATCGGTGTTGATCGCGATGAACTCGACCCCCTGCAGGCCGAGCTCGATCATGCGGTTGACGGCGTTGACGCCGCCGCCGCCCACGCCGACGACCTTGATCACCGCAAGGTAGTTCTGGTTGCCTGACACCTGGATCCTCCGCCCCAACCTTCAACCTCTAGTTGAGATTAAAAGTTAGTATCGCCGTATACATTTCCTGCGCGCAACACTATGGGCGGATACCGCTGGCACCTCGCAGACACGCGGCCCGCCGCGAAAAACGATCGGCGCCCCCCGCTCAGCGGAATACGGGCGCGTCGGCAGAGGAGACGTCGATCAACGTCACCGGCCGGTCGCCCAGCGCCCCGAGCACCCGCTGCAGCACGACGGCCTTGCGCTGCGTGCGCTCGGCGTCGCCCCAGAGCACCTCGATCCCGCTCGCGAGGGTGAAGGTGACGTCCTGCGCGCTCGTCGCGGTCACGGCGGCGATCTGCGCACGCAGCTCCGCAGGCATGTCGCGCAGCACGGTGGCGGCGGCGCGGAACGCCGGCGACGACAGATCGGTCGCCGCACCCGAGCCGACCGGCACCCCGGCGGGCGCGGCGTCCGCACTGCCCAGCAGCACGCCAGCCGCGTCGTAGGAGAGGAACTTGCCGCCCCGCTCCACCACCACGACCGGGACGCGCTCCTCGATGCGCACGACGAGCGTGTGCGGAGGCACCCGCTCCACCGCGTAGCGCTGGATGAGCGGGAAGGGCTCGAGCGCCGCGTGCACGTCGGCGTCGTCGACGAGCGCGAGGGGCTGCCCGTCGAACCGGGCGAGCGCGTGCACCACGTCGGCGCGGTTCACGGTGTCGGCGCCGACCACCTGCACCTCGCGCACGGCCATGATCGGGGTGAACGCCCCGGCCACCACGAACAGCGCGAGCGCGCCGACCGCGGCCGCCGCGATCAACCAGTTGCGCCGTCTCCGCCGGGCGTCTGCGGCGAAGCGGCGGCGCTCGCGGCGGATCCGGGCCCGCCGCAGTTTGCCGGCCTCCCGCAGCCGCCGTTCGGCGGC
>JASGDX010000110.1:0-2814 GCA_047606985.1 Leucobacter sp.
CTCGGCCATGAACACCGCGACCGCGTAGGCTGCCGAGCCGCGCGCCGCCGAGACGACCCCGTGCCACCACTCGTCGATGCCGAGGGGGCCGGAATCTGCGAAGCGCAGGTAGACGCCGAACGCGAGCACGAGCGCGATGCCGATCAGCGCGCAGGCCTCGGCGGCGCGCCCTGGGACGCTCGATGCGATCGCCGTGGGCGATCCGGGGTCCGCGATCGAGTTCGACATGGGCCAACGGTAGCGGCGCCGTCTATGCGTCGCGGCATGAACACCTGGGACAATCCCGAACCGCGGGTCCCGAACCGGATCCGGAGCCGGATTCCGAACCCCCGCGGCGCTCCGCGTCGCGGGCCCCGAGGTGCTCGCGATCCGGCCCGCCGGGGAATATGCTGGACGCGGTTGACGGCACCGGTGTGCGCTGGACAGATGATAACGATGGTGTTACAGTTGATAGTTGCACTCCGGACACCAGTATGCCTTCATATAGCGGAAGGCCACGGGAGCTGGCGCGAAAGCGCAGATGAGCCTCGCCCGCGTGATCCGATGCAATTCTCGCAAGACCAGGTCAACCGGCCCGACGGGGCCCACGGAGGTAGTTTCCTTGGCTGCTGCGCGCAACGCATCGTCAACCACCCAACCGAAGAACGGCCGCGACCACTCGCGACTCTCCTTCGCCAAGATTTCCGACACGCTGTCGGTGCCGAACCTGCTGGCGCTGCAGCTCGAGAGCTTCGACTGGCTCGTCGGCAACGACGCGTGGAAGGAGCGCGTCAAGCAGGCCCAGGCCGAGGGACGCGATGACATCGCGCTGAAGAGCGGGCTCGAGGAGATCTTCGACGAGATCTCTCCGATCGAGGACAACGCCGGCACCATGCAGCTGTCGTTCGAGAACCCGATCCTCGACGAGCAGAAGTTCACCATCGAGGAGTGCAAGGAGCGCGGCAAGACCTACGCCGCGCCGCTGTACGTTGAGGCGGCGTTCTACAACACCGAGACCCAGGTGCTGAAGAGCCAGACGGTCTACATGGGCGACTTCCCCATCATGACCGACAAGGGCACCTTCATCATCAACGGCACCGAGCGCGTCATCGTGTCGCAGCTCGTGCGCAGCCCCGGCGTGTACTTCGAGCGCGCGCAGGAGAAGACCTCCGACAAGGACGTCTTCACCGCCCGCGTGATCCCGAGCCGCGGCGCGTGGCTCGAGTTCGAGGTCGACAAGCGCGACCAGGTCGGCGTGCGCATCGACCGCAAGCGCAAGCAGTCGGTCACCGTGTTCCTGAAGGCCCTCGGCATGACCAGCGAGGAGATCCTCGAGGAGTTCGCCGGCTACGAGTCGATCGCGCTCACCCTCGAGAAGGACGGCATCCTCACCCAGGAGGAGGCGCTCAAGGACATCTACCGCAAGCAGCGCCCGGGCGAGCAGGTGGCCATCGAGGCGGCCCGCGCCCTGCTCGACAACAGCTACTTCAACGAGAAGCGCTACGACCTCGCCAAGGTCGGCCGCTACAAGATCAACCGCAAGCTCGGCCTCGACGCCCCCATCACCGACTCGGTGCTGTCGCTCGAGGACATCGTGGCGACCATCAAGTACCTCGTCGGCCTGCACGCGGGAACCGAGACCCTGCCCGGCGTGCGCGACGGCAAGGAGATCGAGCTCCGCCTCGACACCGACGACATCGACCACTTCGGCAACCGCCGCATCCGCGCCGTCGGCGAGTTGATCCAGAACCAGGTGCGCACCGGCCTCAGCCGCATGGAGCGCGTGGTGCGCGAGCGCATGACCACGCAGGACATTGAGGCCATCACCCCGAACACCCTGATCAACACCCGCCCCGTGCTGGCGGCGATCAAGGAGTTCTTCGGCACCTCGCAGCTGTCGCAGTTCATGGATCAGAACAACCCGCTCGCGGGCCTGACCAACAAGCGCCGCCTCTCGGCCCTCGGCCCCGGCGGCCTCTCCCGCGACCGCGCCGGCGTCGAGGTGCGCGACGTGCACCCCTCGCACTACGGCCGCATGTGCCCCATCGAGACGCCCGAGGGTCCGAACATCGGCCTGATCGGCGCGCTCGCGACCTTCGCGCGCATCAACGCGTTCGGCTTCATCGAGACCCCCTACCGCCGCATCGTCGACGGCAAGGTCACCGACCAGGTCGACTACCTCACCGCGCACGAGGAGGACGAGTACCTCATCGCGCAGGCGGGCGCCCCGCTCACCAAGGACGGCCGGTTCGCCGAGAAGCAGGTGCTCGCGCGCCCCCGCGGCTCCGAGGTGGTGCTCGCCGACGCGAACCTCGTGCAGTACATGGACGTCTCGCCGCGCCAGATGGTGTCGGTCGCGACCTCGCTCATCCCGTTCCTCGAGCACGACGACGCGAACCGCGCGCTCATGGGCGCGAACATGCAGCGCCAGGCCGTGCCGCTCGTGATGAGCGAGTCGCCGGTCGTCGGCACCGGCATGGAGGGCTACGCGGCCGTCGACGCCGGCGACGTGGTCACCGCGCTGCAGTCGGGCGTGATCTCCGAGGTGTCGGCGGACTTCGTCACCGTGCAGCACGACGACGGCGGGTCGAAGACCTACTTCATGCGCAAGTTCGACCGCTCGAACCAGGGCACGAACTACAACCACCGCGTCATCGTGAAGGCCGGCGAGCGCATCGAGGCCGGCGAGGTCATCGCCGACGGCCCCGCCACCGAGAACGGCGAGCTCGCGCTCGGCAAGAACCTGCTGGTCGCGTTCATGTCGTGGGAGGGCCACAACTTCGAGGACGCGATCATCCTCAGCCAGAACCTGGTGAAGGACGACACCCTCTCCTC
>JASGDX010000111.1:0-3289 GCA_047606985.1 Leucobacter sp.
GGCGAGCGCGCCTGCGAGCGGCGCGTCCGCGAGCTCGGCGGCGACCCGCGCGCGCTCCGCGGCGCGCCACCCGAGCAGCAGGCCCAGCTCGTTCCCGGTGAGCCGGCGATAGCCCGAGGGCTCGCCTGAGCGCGGCACCGCGATGGCGAGACGGTCGGCGTCGGGATCGTGGGCCACGATGAGGTCGGCGTCGATGCTGCGGGCGGTGCGGATGGCGAGATCGAGCGCGCCCGGCTCCTCCGGGTTCGGGAAGTCGACGGTGGGGAAGCCGCCGTCCGGACGGTCCTGCTGGGGCACCGGGGTGACCCTCGGCAGGCCGGCGGCGGTGAACACGCGCCGCGCGAGGTCGGCGCCCACGCCGTGCATGGCCGTGTAGACGATCGCGAGGCCGGTGTCGGAGCCGCGCGCGACGCCCGGCTCGCCGGGCGGGTGCGGCAGTCCCGCGAGCACCGCGGCCGCCGTCTCGGCGACGTACGCGTTCGCGACCCCGTCGCCGAGCACCGTGTAGTCGGTCGAGCGGCGGATGCGCGACACGGGGGTCGCCGCGACCCGCTCGATGTGCGCGGCGATCACGCCGTCGACGGGGGGCACGATCTGGGACCCGTCGTCCGCATCGCCCAGATAGACCTTGTAGCCGTTGTCGCGCGGCGGGTTGTGGCTCGCGGTCACCATCACGCCGGCCGAGACGCCGAGATGGCGCACCGCGAAGGCGGTGAGGGGGGTCGGGCCGGCCTCGGGCAGCAGGAACGCCCGCAGGCCGGCGCCCGCCATGACCTCGGCCGTGTCGCGGGCGAAGACGTCGGAGTTGACGCGTCCGTCGTAGCCGATCACGATCGACGGCGGGGT
Source organism: Leucobacter sp. (assembly GCA_047606985.1). GTDB lineage: Bacteria > Actinomycetota > Actinomycetes > Actinomycetales > Microbacteriaceae > Leucobacter. The sequence continues at coordinate 847 of JASGDX010000111.1, forward strand.
CTCGGCCCCGCCCTGCGCCGCCCGTTCGAGCAGGTAGGCGGCGAAGCCGGCGCTCGTCTGCGAGACCACCACGCGGTTCATCCGGCGGGGACCGGCGCCCAGGCGTCCGCGCAGGCCGGCTGTGCCGAAGGCGAGACGGCCCCCGAACGCGTCGGCGAGCTCGGCGATCGCATCGGCGTCGCCCTCGCGGGCGGCCGCGATCAGCCGGCGCGTCTCGGCGCGGGTATCGGGATCGATGTCGGCAGCGGCCCACTCGTTCGCCGTGGCGATGAGCAGTTCGCTCCGCGGTCCGGTCGTCGTCGCGGCTCCGGCCCTCCCGTTCTCGGGCAGTCCCATCCCTGTCGCTCCCTTCCCCCGGACCGCTGCGCCGAGGTGCCTCTCAAGCTACCATCCCGCGGGGGTCGGGCCGCGCAGAGTGGAGAGGGAGCGACCGGGCCCGCGGATCCCGAACAGCACCACGCGGCGCGGAGGAACGGACCGATCGATCCGCCGCCCGCGAAGGTCACGACTCGGTAAAGGTCTTGCAACAGATCCGCGAATCGCTTGTCGCGCGGAGGAGGCGACTGTACAGTTTTCGAAAATCCACTGAACACTCTGTTCAGTGAGATGCAGTGAGATGTTCAGTCATGCGAGGAGTGACATGGCACGCGCAGCGGTCGCACCGGTGCAATCTGGCGAGGACGCCGAACTGGGCCTGCGGGTCGCCACGTTCCGGCAGCTCCGCGGCATGAGCCTGCGCGCGCTCGCCGCCGCGGCAGGCGTCAGCTCGAGCTTCCTCAGCCAGCTCGAGAACGGGCGCACGAATGCGAGCGTGGCGTCGCTGCGCAAGATCGCCGGCGCCCTCGGCGTGAGCCCGGCGCAGCTGCTCGACTCGGCCGCGGCCCATACCAGGGGCGTGCTCAAGGCCGCCGACCGGCCGCACCTCCCGCTCGAGGGCGCCGAGAAGTACGTCATCTCGCTGCCGCCGCTGCGCAACCTCGAGGTCTACTCGGGCGTCTTCAGCCCGGGCAGCAGCACGGGAGCCGAGCCCTACGCCCACGGCAACGGCCAGGAGATCTTCATCGTCGTCGCCGGCGCCGTGGTGCTGGAGCTCGGCGACGAGCGCTACTCGCTCGAGAAGGACGATTCGATCGAGTTCCTCAGCTCGGTGCCGCACCGCGTCGTGAACGAGAGCGATCGATCGGCCGAGGTCATCTGGATCTGCAGCCCGCCGACCCCGGTCGGGCGGGCGGACGAAACCCGTACCCATCAGGTCACCCCGGCCTGAGCGGGCACCCCACCCATCATCAAAGGAGACGATAGATATGAAGAAGACAGCACGGCGGGCGGCGATCGGCGCCCTCGCGATGGCCGCGGGCGGAGCCCTGCTCGTCGGTTGCAGCGCAGGCGGCGGACCGGTCGAGGTCGACCTCGGCGACGGACCCGCGACGGCGGGAGAGGTCCGCGAGGGAGCGCTCGACGGCGTGAACCTCACCTTCGTGTCGTGGGGCGGCTCGTTCCAGGAGGGGCAGATGGAGGCGGCGGGAAAGCCGTTCGCCGAGGCCTCCGGGGCGAACCTGCTCGAGGACGGGCCGACGGAGTACGCGAAGGTCAAGGCGCAGGTCGACAGCGACAACGTCACCTGGGACGTCGTCGACACCGACGTGATCTGGGCGCAGAAGCAGTGCGGCGATGACGGACTGCTCATGGACATCGACACCTCGATCGTCGACCTCTCGAACGTGCCGGAGGGCCTGTCCGGCGACTGCTACGTGCCCGCCATGCAGTACGGCTACGTGATCCTCTACAACGCCGACAAGTACCCCGAGGCGCCCACCGGCTGGACCGACTTCTTCGACACCGAGAAGTTCCCGGGCAAGCGCGCCGTCGCGGGCTTCGAGGACATCGGGCCCGGCATCTACGAGGGCGCCCTCCTCGCCGACGGCGTGGCCGAGGACGAGCTCTACCCGCTCGACATGGATCGCGCCTACGACAAGATCGACACGATCCGAGACAGCCTCATCTACTGGAAGACCGGCGCCGAGTCGACGCAGATGATCGAGTCGGGCGAGGCCGACATGGCGCTCGTCTGGTCGGGCCGCGGCTACGAGGCCGTGAAGAACGGCGCCAACTACAAGCCGATCTGGAACCAGGCCCTCGTCATCTACGAAGCGCTGACGGTGCCGAAGAACACGAAGAACCCCGACGCGGCCATGGCCTTCCTCAACTACTACCTGGGCGCCGAGCCGCAGGCCAAGCTGACCGAGCTGACCTCGTACTCCCCGGTCAACGTGAACGCCGAGCCCGAGCTCGACGAGCTCGGGCAGGAGTTCCTCACCACCAGCCCCGACATCGCCGACCAGATGGTCAACACCGACACCGCGTGGTGGGCCGAGAACTACGACGCCGAGCTCGAGCGCTGGCTGAAGTGGCTCCAGGGCTGATCGGAACCCCGTGACCACCA
>JASGDX010000112.1:0-3052 GCA_047606985.1 Leucobacter sp.
CCGAGGCGGCTGCGAGGCCTCGGTCCCGACTCGCTCCGCTCGCTCAACCAGCGGAAAGACGCTTACGCGGTGGGATCGGTGACGGTGATCTTGCCCGACACGATGTCGTCGCGCGCCTGGGTGACCTTGTCGAGCACGTCCTGGTGGTCCATCACGGTGCACTGCGAATCGGCGGCACCGTCGGTCAGGCTGACGATGGTCATGCCCTCCTCCTTGAGGCCGAACGAGGTGGTCGCCTCGCTCGAGCTCTTGCCGTCCATGATCTCGCCGACCACGGTTTCGACGACCTTGTCGACCGCCTTGACGGTGCCGTCGACCACGAAGCCGGGGGCCATCGGGCACTGGTTGGCGTCGACGCCGTAGGCCGAGAAGCCCTTCTCGGCCGCCGCCTCCATGATGCCGCCGTTGGCCGCGGCGCCCACCGCGAACACCTGATCGACGCCGGTGGCGGCGAAGGCGATCGCCTGCTCCTTGGCGCGGGCGGTGTCGGCGAACGGGTTGTCGCCGCCGATGACCTGCGGGTTCACGGTGTCGACCTTGTCGTTGACGCTCTTCGCGCCCTCGGCGAAGCCGCCCGAGTACTTCTGCAGCAGCGGGATGTCGAGCGAGATGACCGAGCCGACCTTGTCGGCCTCGGTGAGCAGGCCGGCTTCGACGCCGAGCAGGTAGGAGGGCTCCTGCTCGCGGAAGGTGGCCTGGTAGAGGTTCTCCGGAGCGCCGTCGACGAAGGTGTCGATGAGCAGGAACTTCTGCTGCGGGTTCTGCTCGGCGAGCTCGACGGCCATGTCGCCGAACTGGAAGCCGAGCATCACGATGACCTCGGGGGCCTTGGAGATCGCGGCCTCGACGTTCTGGCGGCGCTGCGCGTCGTCCTTCGACTCGTAGGTCTCCTGCGTGCCCTCGAACTGCTCGGCGACCTTCTCGATGCCGGTCTTGCCCGACTTCAGGAACTCGTTCTGACCGATCGGATCGCTCGTGATGTAGATGAAGTGGGGGCCGTCGGCGCTCTCGCTCGAGGAGCTGCTGCTGTCGCCCGAGCCGCCGCTGCCGCCGGCGCACGAGGTCAGCAGGAGCGCGGCGGAGGCCGCGCCGGCGATCAGTGCCGCGCGAGCGCGGCGCTTGGTGAAGAACATTGGGTTCCTTTCGGGTGGGGAAGAGGGGGAATGGGAGAAGTCTAGAGGTCGCGCGGGGAGGTGCGCCGCAGCGGGTTCGCCTCCCCGCGAGATCTCATCATGAGCGGAGCTCGTCGAACGGCACGGTGGCGGGACTCTCGCCCCGGCCGGGCAGGATCACGCGCCGCTCGGTCACGATGGCCGTGATGAGCTCGTGCGGCGTGACGTCGAACGCCGGGTTGACCGCGCCGATGCCATCGGGGGCGGTGCGCACGCCGCCGAAGCCGGCGACCTCGTCGACCCCGCGGTCCTCGATCTCGATGCCGTCGCCGCTCGCGGTCGACAGGTCGATCGTCGACTCGGGCGCCACGACGATGAACGGCACCCCGGCGTGCCTGGCTGCGAGGGCGAGCGAGAACGAGCCGATCTTGTTGGCCGAGTCGCCGTTGGCCGCGATGCGGTCGGCGCCGATGAAGACGGCATCGGCGATCCCGCGCGACAGCAGGAACGGGCCGGCAGAGTCGATGACGAGCCTGAAGGGGGCGTCCATGCGCTGCAGCTCCCACGCGGTGAGCCTGGCGCCCTGCAGCAGCGGGCGGGTCTCGAGCGGGAACGCCTCCTCGAGCGAGCCCTGTTCGAGGAGGGTCTGGACCACGCCGAGCGCGGTGCCGCGCTCGACCGTCGCGAGGCCGCCCGTATTGCAGATGGTCATCACCCGCACGCGGTCCTGGCTCGTCAGCTCCCGGGCCAGGTCGGCTCCGCGCAGGCCCATCGAGATGCAGGCTGCGATGTCCTCGTCGCGGATCGTCAGCGCCTCTTCGAGGACCGCGGCGGCGCCCTCGTCGAGCCGGGTCAGCGCCCGATCGACTCCCCAGGAGAGATTGACGGCGGTGGGACGCGCCTCGCGCAGCAGCGCGGACTGCCGGCGCACCTCGTCGCGATCCAGCTCCTCGTCCCCGTTCGCCGCGTCGACGGCGGCGGCGATGAGCGCGACGCCCATGGCGCCGGCCACGCCGAGCGCCGGGGCCCCGCGCACGGCGAGGCGCTGGATGTCGTCGATCAGCTCGGGCAGCTCGGTGACCCGCAGCACCTCGAGGCGGTGCGGCAGCACGGTCTGGTCGATCAACTCGATGGCTCCGTCGACCCAGTCGATTGTGCGCAAACGGTGTCCTTCCATCAGCCGGCCCCGACGTTCAAGGATACCCGGCGCACCGGTCCCGTGCGCTCGATCCAGTTCACAGCTTTGTCACGAAGCGTTCACACAACTCGGCGCGTGTCGATCGCCGGCCTTCCCCGGATGCGGCGTAGCGTGTGAGTCACCGGGCACGGTGCCCGGTCGATAGAGGCCGAGCCGCCTCGAAAGCCGCAGGCCTCCATCGCTGAGCCGGGGCGACCGCCCCGGGGCAGAAGGAGCCGCCGTGGCCGAGACCCAGCACCCCGCAACCGCCCAGCTCGTCGATCCGCCCGCATCCGCGGCGACCGATGGCGGCGTCGAATCGCCCGCCGGCACCGATCAGCGCCAGCGCACGTACGTGATCGACACCTCCGTGCTGCTGAGCGATCCGTCGGCGCTCTTCCGCTTCGCAGAGCACTCCGTGGTGCTGCCAGTCGTGGTCGTCATCGAATTGGAGAAGAAGCGGCACGATCCCGAGCTCGGCTACTTCGCCCGACGCGCCCTCCGTATTCTCGACGAGCTGCGTCACCGGCACCTGCGCCTCGACTTCCCCGTGCCCGTCGGCGATGCCGGGGGCACCGTGCGCGTCGAGCTCAACCACTCGAGCGTCGACACCCTGCCCAGCGGCATGCGCCTCGGCGACAACGACACGCGCATCCTCGCGGTCGCCCAGAACCTCGCGAGCGAGGGGCTCGACGTCACGGTCGTCTCGAAGGACCTCCCGATGCGGCTCAAGGCCGCGGCCATCGGCCTCGGCTCCGAGGAG
>JASGDX010000113.1:0-4690 GCA_047606985.1 Leucobacter sp.
CCGCCGGCCCGGCCATGCCCGGCCCCGCCCGACCCGGCCCCGCCCGACCCGACCCGGCCCCGCCCGACCCAGCCCCGCCCGACCCAGCCCCGCCCCGCCCGAAAAGCGCTGGTCAGTTTCAGGGGTAACGGTCGAGAGTTACCCCTGAAACTGACCAGCGCTTTGGGGTTCCGGGCTCGGGACCGGCAGGATCCTTCGGCAGGGGCCGGCCCGCGGGGCGGATCAGTGCACGCGGTAGACGGTGTGGGTGACGCGATCGGCCTCGCGCACGCCGTCTGCGACGTAGAGGGCGTCCTGCAGCTCGGCGAGCGCCGGGTCCGAGGCCTCGAAGCGCAGCACGACCCTGAAGTACACGCGCGGGGCTGCGGGATCGGGTGCACCGGGCGCCGCGGGGTCGGCTCGGGCCGAGCGCTCCGCCGCCGCGACCGGCGGCTGCTCCACGCGTCTGAGGCCGGTCGCGTGCATGCCGATGAGCGCCCCGTCGGCGGTACGGGCGTCGTAGCGGGCGTCGATCTCCACGGTCGTGACGGCCGGGGGCGCAGGCGCAGGCGCAAGATCCCCCGGCTCGGTCCGATCGGTGCGCGCGCCCGCCGATGTCGAGGCCGCGGGATCGCCGACGACGCCCGGCACGCTCGGCGTATCGGCGGATCCCGCACCCGCGCTCGTGACGGCGCCGGAGGCCCCCGGGGCGCCACGGCCTTCGGCGCCTCCGGCACCATACGCAGGCCCGGGATCCCGCACCAGCTGGCGATCGCCGCCGCCCGGCAAGATCTCGGCGCGCAGCGCCTGCACTGCGGCGCTCGCGGAGGACCCGGGGATGCCGCGCAACTCGCCCCCGAGGATGGGGGTGAAGCGGCGCAGCCCGTCGCGGGTGCGCCCGAAGTCGCGCGGCTCGCCGAGCTCGACGATCACCTCGCACACCGGTTCGAGCTGCGGTGCAGCGGGCCCCGGGTCGCCGAAACCCGAGTTCGCACCGGCACCGCCGCCCGGCGCCTGCGCGGCGGAACCGGCGGCCGATCCCGCGCCCACGGCGCTACTCCCCCACGCGCGCGTTGAGCGACGAGCGCGCGTTCAGCTGCTCCGGGTGGAACCCGGCGGCGATCTTGTACTCGGCGGCGATGCTCTCCAGCTCCTCGCGCGGGATCACGTCGTGGATGTCGGCGAAGCCCTCCGGGGCGCGCTCGCGGGCGATCTGCATGACGCGCTCGGGCCCGGTCGCACGGGTCAGCTCGAGCAGGCGGGTGCAGGCGGGCCGGCGCACCTCCTCGTAGGCGGCGAGCGCCTCGTCGACGGACGCCGCGGTGGCGAGGTGGTAGGCGAGGGTGCGGGCGTCGAGTGTGGCCTGCGAGCCGCCGTTGGAGCCGTTGGGGTACATGGCGTGGGCGGCGTCGCCGAGCAGCGCCATCGGGCCGAACACCCAGTGCGGGATCGCGTCTCGGTCGACCATCGGGTACTCGAGCAGCTCCTCCGAGTCGCGGATGATCGCGGGGATGTCGAGCCACTCGTACCGCCACCCCTCGAAGAGCCCGGCGATCGGCGCCCGCTCGACGGTGCGGTTCCAGTCGGCGGTGGGCGATCCCTCGCCCCGCCGCTCGGCGATGAAGTTGATGCGCTGGCGCCCGTCCTCGAGCCGGCCGCTCAGGGGGTAGGCGACGAACTTCTGCTCGGCATCGCCGACCATGACCATGGTCTCGCCGTCGAGGTAGGGCTCGACGAGCGCGGTGCCGCGCCAGAGGGTGAGTCCGCTCCACTTGGGCGCGCCCTCCTCGGGGTAGTGCAGCGCCCGCGCGGCGGAGTGGATGCCGTCGGCCGCGATGATCACATCGGCCGAGATGCGCTCGCGCGAGCCGTCGGGCAGCTCGAACTCGGCGGTGCCGCCCTGCACGTCGACGAGCTTGTGCCCGAGCCTGATCACGTCGCCGAGGCGCTCCTCGACGAGATCGCGCAGTTCGAGTTGCAGCCGGCCGCGGTGCACCGAGAGTTGCGGCCACTGGTAGCCGGCGGCGCGGCCGCGGGGCTCGCTCCAGATGAGCTGGCCGTGGCGGTTGTAGTAGGCGAGGGTTGTGGGCTCGACGCCGAGGGCGGCGATGCGGTCGGCGACGCCGATCTCCGTGAGCTCGCGGATGGCGTGGGGCAGCAGATTGACGCCGACGCCGAGGCCGCGGATCTCCTCGGTGCGCTCGGCGATGGTGATGTCGGTGAAGCCCGCGTGCTCGAGGCTCAGGGCTGAGATGAGGCCGCCGATGCCGGCGCCTGCGATGAGGATCTTCATGATGCTCCTGTTCTCGGCCGGCTCTGGGCGCGGGCCGTGGTTCGTGGTGCTCCGCTGCGGTGCGGAGCGATGGGAGGGTCCGGCCGTTCGAGCACCGCGGGGCGGCTGCGGGATCGGCCGGCGCCGGGGCTGCTCAGGCGCTCGCGCGCTCGAATACCACCTCGCCTTCCACGATCGTAGCCGCCGTCGCCACCCGGTACAGCTGCTCGGACGGCACGCCGAAGGGATCCTCGGTCGCCACGACGAGGTCGGCCCGCTCGCCGACGCGCACCCGCCCGGCTGCGCCGAGCACGAGCGACGCCGAACCGCTGGTGTAGGCGGCGAGCACCTCCTCGAGCGTGAGCGCCTGAGACGGGGAGAGCGGCGCTTCCGTCTGGAAGGTGATGATTTCCGTGCTGTCATCCTGCGAGAGGATCGCTGGCTGAGCGGAGCACAGCGGAGTCGAAACTCGATTCCGCACCCGCTTCGTCATTCTGCACAAGCGAAGGGAGGCGGGTCGTAGGACGCAGGATCATATCGGACCGGATCCTGCGACTCCCTCGTCGCGCAGGATGACGGGTTTGCCGTCCTCCTGCAAGATGAACGAGGCGAAGCCGAGTCGACATCGAGGGAGCGGGAGAACGGGAGGAGATCTGCGCCAGCGCGTGTCCCGCAAGCCGTCGCCGTGGCGAGCAGCGTCCGGGCGGGGTGGACAAGGATTCGCGAGACGCGCCTAGGCTCGGCACGAGAGAACAGGAGCACGCATGGCTCGCCGCACTCGGAGACCATCGCACCGCGCCCGGCGGCGGTCCGCAGCCACCCAGCGCCGCGAGGAAACAGCGCGGAAGAGCGGGTAGGGCAGCGGGAGGATGCGAGGGGGCGGCGGGACGGCGCGGGACGAGCGCTACGGGCGATCGGGATCCCGCAGCGCGAGCCCCTCGACCAGCCGCGCGAACGCCGCGCTCGCCCGCTCCGGGTCCGCGGCGCCTGCTGCGACGCCGACGGCGGCCTCCCGCAGCGCGCCGACGAGCAGCATGGCCGCGACCCCCGCGTCCACCTCAGCGCCGATCTCCCCCGCGGCCTGCGCCAGCTCCAGCGCGTCGCGGATCGACACGACGCTCGCACCCGATCCGATGCCGCGCTCGGCGCCGTCGACCACGAGCGTGGGGCCCGAAACGTTGTAGAAGTGCCCGAGCCGCGCATCGCCGGCGAGGTCGAACATGGCGCGCGCGTGGGCGACGATGCGGCCGCGCCAGTCGTCGGACCCGAGCACGGCCTCGCGCGTTCGCTCCACGAGCTGCCGGCCGAGCCTCGCGTAGGCGGCGCGCAGCAGTTCGTCGCGCCCGCCGGGGAAATGGGCGTAGACCGTGCCGCGCGAGATCCCCGACTCCGCCGAGATGCGGTCGATCGTCGTCTCGGACAGGCCGACATCGGCGACGACCGCGAGCACGGCGTCGACGAGCTCGCGCCGCGTGCGCTGCTGCCGTCGCTCGCGCAGACTCGGCTGCGGGTCGTCGGTGTTCGCGTTCACGCCTCCATCCTAGGGACTGCGATCCCGCGGTCCCCCGGCGCCCGTCCCACCCGGCTCTTCCGAATGGGAGTCGTCTTCCACTGTTTCCCATATAGACGAAGCAGCAGCAGACGAGTCCCGCTTCGGGGCGGCAGCTGCGGCATCGCCCCGACGCGCCCGCAATGCCCGCTCTCTTGTGCACTCCGAGTTCAGTTTCTATACTCTGAGTATAGTTTTCTGCCGGGAACCCCATCCCCCCGTCAGCACCCGAAGGGAACCACATGGCCTCCACCGAAGTCACCGTCGATCTCACCGCAGCCACCGAGCTCGCCCGCGAGGCGCTCGTGCAGTACGGCCTCCCCGCCGAGACCGAGCTGTCGCTGCTCAAGCAGCGCGAGAACTTCGTGTTCTCGTTCACCCACGACGCGACCGACTACGTGCTCCGCGTGCACCGCCAGGGGTACCACAGCGACGAGGAGCTGGGCTGCGAGCTCGACTTCGTGCGGGCGCTGCACGCCGAGGGCGTCGCGGTGCCGAACTTCGTGACCGCGGGCGACGGCCGCGGCTTCTGCATGGTCGGCGAGGCGCACCCGGTCGGCAGGCACCAGGTCGACCTGCAGCACCTCATCCCCAACCACGGCAACTTCGGCGACGAGCGCACCGGCGTCGACGGCACGGCGCCCCTCGAGCCCTCCGACTTCGAGGAGCTCGGCCGCCTCACGGCGCAGGTGCACGACGCGACCGAGCGCTCCGGCTACACGATGGCGGTGCCGCGCGACGACTGGGATCTCGACGGTCTCGTCGGCGCCGAGCCCGCGTGGGGCGACCCGCTGCGCATCGCCGAGCTGGTCGGCGACGACCGCGAGACCGTCGTCGCGGCGATCGCCCGCATCCGCGAGGCGCTCGGAGCGTACGGCACCCCCGCACAC
>JASGDX010000114.1:0-3699 GCA_047606985.1 Leucobacter sp.
GGCTCGCCGAGCCCGATTCGCCGGCCGATGCCGGCGAATCGCCGCAGAACCTGCCGCCCAAGGCGTGGGTGACGCTCGTGCTCTTCGCGGCCTTCGTGATCGCCTTCGGCACCTGCGCGTCCACCTACATGTTCAACTGAGCGCGCCCGCGCGCCGTCGCGCGCCTAGCAGATCGCCTGCCTTCACCGCGATCACGCCCGCGATGATGAGGGCCGCGCCCAGCCGCTGCGCTCCCGTCGGCACGATCGCCAGCAGAGCGATGGTCCAGAGGATGCCGAACAGGGGCTCGGAGTAGCCGGTGAAGCTCGCGACGGTCGCCCCGAGGCGGCGGGACGCCGAGACGCCGAGCACGTAGGCCAGCACGGTCGAGATCAGCGCCATGCCCGCCACCACGGCAGCCGGCGAGAACTCGACGCCCGCGATGACGGGGGAGACATCGGTGACGGCGAGGGGCAGCGCACCGACCGCGCCGGCCGTGGCGAGCACCGCGGCGGCGGTGAAGAGCCCGAGCCCGACGAACGGCAGCGGCGGGATCCCGTGATCGGAGGCCGCGCCGGTGGCGTAGTACGCCGCGTTGCCGACCGCGGCGACCAGGGCGAAGACGATCCCGAGCGGATGCAGCGAGCCGCCGAAGCCGACGCCCGAGACCGCGACGAGCCCGAGCACCGCGAGCGCGGCTCCCATCAGCGTCACCGCAGACGGGGCGACGCGCGTGCGCAGCCATGTGCGCAGCATGAGCAGCACTGGGCCCATGAACTCGATGAGCAGCGCGAGGCTCGGCGGGATGTACTCGACCGCGAGGAAGAAGGCGAGCTGGCATCCGGCCACGGCGAGCATGCCGAAGAGCAGGATCGGCCACCAGGCCCGGCGCACGAGTCCCCACTTGCCGCGCAGCATCACCGCGGTCGGGATCGCGAGCACCAGCGCCGCGACGGCGATGCGGGCCGTCGCGGCGGCTCCCGCGCTCCATCCCGCCGAGATCAGCGAGCTCGCGAAGATCCCGGAGAGCGCGAAGCTCGCCGCCGATCCGACCGCCAGCAGAAACCCGGCCACGGGAATCCCGCGTGCTGCACCCACTCCGACTCCGTTCGCGTTCGCAGCCCCGGGAGCGGGGCGCTCAGGCGAGGCTATCGCGTCGGAGCCGTCGCGCGTCGTATGACGACTTCGTGTCGGGGGCTCCGGCTACGCTGGTGGCATGAGCACAGAGACCATCGGCAGTGTCGACGGCGCCGAGCAGCGGCTCTCCGAGACCGCCGGCATCGCCCGCGACCTGATCCGCATCGACACCAGCAACCGCGGCGGAGGCGACGCCGAGCCCGAGCGCCCCGCGGCCGACTACGTCGCGGCCTATCTGCGCGGGTTGGGCCTCGATCCGCTGATCGTCGAGTCGGCTCCGGGGCGGGCCAGCGTCGTGGCGCGCGTGCCGGGAGCCGACCCCGCGCTGCCCGCGATGGTGCTGCACGGGCACCTCGACGTCGTGCCGGCCGACCCCGCGAACTGGACCGTCGACCCCTTCGGGGGCGCGGTGAAGGACGGCATGCTGTGGGGCCGCGGGGCGGTCGATATGAAAGACATGGACGCGATGATGCTCACCGCGGTCGCCGAGCTGCTGCGCGCGGGAGAGCGACCGCGGCGCGAGATCGTGCTCGCGTTCTTCGCCGACGAGGAGAACGGCGGAGTCTTCGGCTCGCACTACCTCGTCGAGCACCATCCCGAGCTGTTCGCGGGCGCCGAGACCGCCGTGAGCGAGGTCGGCGGATACTCCATCGACATCGGCGGCACGCGCGCATACCTCATCCAGACCGGCGAGAAGTCTCTCGACTGGATCCGCCTGCGCGCTCGCGGCACGGCCGCCCACGGCTCGCGGGTGTGGCGCGACAACGCCGTCACCAGGCTCGCGGAGGCGGTGGCCGCGCTGGGCAGGCACGAGTGGCCCGTGGTGCTGTGCGACACCACGCGCGAGCTGGTGGGGGAGATCGCGGCGATCCTCGGCGAGGACCCCGTCGAGGTGGATCCCGAGCAGCTGGTGCTGCGCCTCGGCAAGGGCGGCGGCTTCATCCAGGCGAGCCTGCGCAACACGAGCAATCCGACGGTGCTCAGCGCGGGGTACAAGCACAACGTGATCCCCGACACGGCGGAGGCGCTGGTCGACGTGCGCGCCCTGCCGGCCGAGCAGGGCGAGGTGCTCGACGAGGTGCGGCGCATCGTCGGCGACGACATCGAGGTCGAGACGGTGCATTCCGACATCGGGCTCGAGGTCCCGTTCGGCGGCGAGCTGGTGGAGGCGATGACCGCGAGCCTGCGCCGCGCCGACCCCGAGGCCCGGGTGCTGCCGTACCTGCTCTCGGGCGGCACCGACAACAAGGCGCTCTCGCGGCTCGGCATCACCGGCTACGGCTTCGTGCCGCTGCGCCTGCCCGCCGACCTCGACTTCCCCGGCATGTTCCACGGCGTCGACGAGCGGGTACCGCTCGACGCGCTCGACTTCGGGCATCGGGTGCTGGCGGATCTGCTGCGAACGTACTGAACCGATCCGCTCCGCCGCCCAGCACTCGGGCGAGGTGCTGGGCTATCCTGGACGGCGGCCCGGAACGCGAGTGGCGGCGGGCGCGCCACGCCGCTCTGAAAGGAAACGATGGGAATCTTCGAGGCGATCCTCCTCGGCATCATCCAGGGGCTCACCGAGTTCCTGCCGATCTCGTCGAGCGCGCACCTGCGCATCGCGAGCGAGCTGCTCGGCATCGGCGATGCGGGGGCCGCGTTCACCGCGATCACGCAGATCGGCACCGAGGCCGCGGTCATCGTGTTCTTCTGGCGCGACATCGTGCGCATCATCGGGCGCTGGGCCCGGTCCCTCTCCGGGAAGACCGTCGCCCGGAACGATCCCGACGCGCTCATGGGCTGGTGGATCATCCTCGGCACGCTGCCCATCGTCGTGCTCGGGCTCCTCTTCCAGGACCAGATCGAGACCACGCTGCGCTCACTCTGGTTCGTCGCGACGACGCTGATCGTGTTCGGCGTGCTCCTCGGCATCGCCGACCGCATCGGCCGCAAGCAGCTGCCGCTCGAGCGGCTCACCTGGAAGCACGGCCTCGTCTACGGCTTCGCCCAGGCCCTCGCGCTGATCCCGGGGGTGTCCCGTTCAGGAGGCACCATCACCGCGGGTCTGCTCATGGGCTACAAGCGCGAGGCCGCCGCGCGCTACTCGTTCCTGCTCGCGATCCCCGCCGTGCTGGGCTCGGGCCTCTACCAGCTCGTCAAGGAGGTGCGCGATCCGAGCGGCGGCGCTCCCATGCAGATGACCCTGGTCGCCTCGGTCATCGCGTTCGTCGTGGCGATCTTCGTGATCAAGTTCTTCATGGGCTACATCTCGAAGCGCAGCTTCATGCCGTTCGTGATCTACCGAGTGCTGCTCGGGATCGCGATCATGGTGCTGCTGGGCGCCGGAGTGCTCACCGCGGAGAGCGGTGCGGCCGTCGCACAGGCCGCGACGAGCGGAGGCGCGCTGTGAGAACCTGGACCCCGCCCGAACTCCCCGAGCTGCCGGGCGAGGGGCTCGTCCCCAAGCTCTTCAACACGGCGAGCGGCCGCTTCGAGTACCCGGCGATCCCCGAGGGACGGGCGCTGCTGTACGTCTGCGGCATCACCCCCTACGACGCGACGCATCTGGGCCACGCCAACACCTATGTCGCCTACGAC
>JASGDX010000115.1:0-12268 GCA_047606985.1 Leucobacter sp.
AGCAGGAACATCGCGCGCTCGACTCGCCGCCGTTGCAGGTGGCGGTGAGGCGACTCCCCGAACACCTCGCGGAACGTCCGACTGAAGTGCGCGGGCGAGATATGTGCGACGGCGGCGACCGCGCGCACATCGAGCGGAGCCGCATAGGCGCGATCCATCGCGTCACGAGCGCGCAGCAGGCGCCGGTTGCGGGATTCGGTCGCTCGGCTCATCCGTCAACCCTATGAGATCAGCGGCACGCCGCCCCATGGCTCTCACCGCGAGCCGGCTCTCGGCCGATGGACGAGTGACCGTAGGGCCGCTCGTCTATGCTGGGACGGGAGCGGGCGCTCCCGCGTCCGCCCGTCGGGGAGCGAGGACGGGGATGTCTGAGATCGAAGCCGGTGAGGGACGGGGGTTCGAGCGGGCGGCGAGATCCGCTATCGCCGGATCCGTCGTCGTCGCGGTGCTGTGCCTCATCGCCGTGGTCTCCGCCCTGATCGCGACCGCTCCCCGGTCCGGCGTCGCTTCCGTCCAGGTGTTCGACGAGGCGTCCGTCTTGAACACGGCCTCGGTGGAGCGGCAGATCGGGGCGCTCGCGACACACAGGCCCGTGCGGGTGGTGGTCTGGACCCGCGCGGGATCCCCGTCCGATGATCTCGGCGAGGAAGCCCTCGCCTGGGCGGACTCCCGTCCGGCGGGACTCCTGCACTCCGCAGCCGGGGCCTGGACCGACGGCCTGCTCTTCATCGCGGTGTCGGTGGATCAGCGCGGCGCCTCCGGCGGGCTCAGCAGGGTGGAGACGCGCTTCGGCCCCGACGTGGAGATCCGCGATGCCGAAACCCTCAGAAGGGTCGAGAACTCGGGGTTCACCGATTTCCTGCACGGGCGCTGGGACGAGGGCGTGGTCGGCATCGCAGAGACGGCGGCAGCCGAGATGGGACGCCCGGTCCGCAGTTGGACGGGCCCGGTGATCGGCGCCTCGCTCGTGCTGCTCCTCGCCGCTGGCGCGAACCTCGTCTCGGTGCTCGCGATGCGCGCCCGCTTCAGGCGGGCCGTCGAGGATCTCGCCTGCGACGCCGAGCGCCCGGAGGTCCTCGTCGCCGCCTCGCGCATTCCCGCCGGGAGCCGCTTCGGGGCGAGGATCGCGGAGACCGCGCGAGCGGTCTCGGAGCAGCGGAGCGAGGGGAGCCGGCTGCGGGCTGCCATCGACGCGCGCAGAACCTGGGCCGTCAACGCCGCGAATCCCGGGCTCTGGGACGACCTGGGAGGTTTCGCGCGGATCGCCGGGAGCGGACGGGAGGCCTCGGAAGCGCTGAGCCGCGCGACCGGGCTGTACGAGGGCGGCGATCCGTGCGTCCCGATCTGGGACGAGGAGATCGAGGAGGCCGCGCGTGCGCTCCGCGATCGCGATGACCGGTTCATCCGGGCCAAGGCGGGGCCCGAGCTCGAGGCCGATCTCGCAGGATTCTGCGAGGACGCCCTGCAGCGGCTCGGGGAGATCGGCGCGCGCGCCGTGGATGCGCGGGGTGAGGACGCGCTGCGCCTCCTCGAGGAGATCGCGGAGATCCGCGATGGGCTGTCGGCCCGCATGGCCGGGATCGAACAGGCGTCGACGGGGGCCCTTCTGTCCCGCGGGAAGGCCGAGGAGATCTCGGCGGCCATCGCGAAGGAGCGCGCGGAGCCGGGTCGGCGCCCGCAGTCGGTGACCGGATTCTACGATCGGGAGAACTTCTACCCGCCCGTCGCGTTCGTCCGCGGGTACGATCGGGGGAGGCGCCGCCATCGGGCGAGGCGGAACGCCGTCCTGTCGACGTGATCCCGGATCGCGGTTCCCGCGCCGCCTGCCGGCGCATCGGTGTTCCGGCGTTCCCGCGTTCCGCGCGCTTTCGCGAGACTTCGAGAGTGTGGCATAATTGATCCTTGTGCCACGGTGCGGCACTGCCGTGAGGGTCCGCACGAACCGTGAGCAGAAGCCTCAGTACTTTTCGATATCCGCGTTCCGACTTGCGGCGGGCGCAGAGAGTAGACAACCATGCAGAAGCTCGACCACGTCGATGCCGCGTCGCTCAAGAGCGACATCCCCGAGTTCCGCGCCGGCGACACCGTCAAGGTGCACGTGAACATCGTCGAGGGCAACCGCTCGCGCGTCCAGGTGTTCCAGGGCGTCGTCATCGCCCGCCACGGCGAGGGCGTCCGCGAGACCTTCACCGTGCGCAAGATCAGCTTCCAGGTGGGCGTGGAGCGCAAGTTCCCGGTGCACTCGCCCGCGATCGACAAGATCGAGGTCGTGACCCGCGGCGACGTGCGCCGCGCCAAGCTCTACTACCTGCGCGGCCTCACCGGCAAGAAGGCCAAGATCAAGGAGAAGCGCGACATCTGATCGTCGCCCTCCGCACAGGCGTAGCACGCCCTGCCTGTGCCGTTCTCAGGCTCCCTCCTGCGATGGGTGGGAGCCTGAGGTGTCTCTACAGAAGTCATGGCGCGGCCGAGGCGCCGATCCCGAATCGATGCATGGGGAGTGGATATGAGCGAAGCCGGAACGCCGGAGGCCCCGAAGCGGTCGCTCCGGCGCGGGATCCTCGGATTCCTGCGGGATCTCGTCGTCATCCTCGTGGTGGCGTTCCTGGTCTCGTTCCTGCTGAAGACCTTCCTGGTGCGCAGCTTCTACATCCCCTCGGTGTCGATGGAGCAGACGCTCAAGGTCGACGACCGCATCCTCGTCAACGAGCTCGTGCCCCAGGTGATCGATGTGCAGCGCGGCGACGTGGTGGTGTTCAAGGACCCCGGCGGCTGGCTGCTGCCGAGCGGCACCAACCCGCCGAAGGGCTTCGAGAAGGTGCTGCAGGCCGTGGGCCTCGCGGCCGACACGAGCCACGAGTACGTGGTGAAACGGGTGATCGGGATCGGCGGCGACCGCGTGTCGTGCTGCGACGCGGAGGGCCGCGTCATGGTCAACGGGGTGCCGATCGATGAGCCGTACATCGTCGTCCCCGCCGACGAGACCCGCGCCTCGAAGATCGACTTCGACGTCACCGTGCCCGAGGGCTCGGTCTGGGTGATGGGCGACAACCGCTACCAGAGCAAGGATTCGCGCTACAACCAGGATCAGCCGGGCAAGGGCTTCGTCCCCGAGAGCGAGATCGTGGGCCGGGCCTTCCTGCTCAACTGGCCGCTCGACCGTCTCACCTGGCTCGGTACGCCGAACGGCACCTTCACGGGCGTCCAGGAGGCGCGCGAGGGGGAGGGCGGGTGACCGCCGATCCCGCGCCCGCGTCCGCTGATGCGGCGCCCGCGAAACCCTCGAAGGATCCCACCCTCGCCGTCGAACGGGAGTGCTTCGCCGCAGGAGCGCCGCTCGTCATCGGCGTCGACGAGGTGGGCCGCGGTGCCATCGCCGGTCCCGTCGCGGTCGGTGCGCACGTCGTGCTCGCAGGCACGGACGCCTTTCCGGAGGGCCTGCGCGATTCGAAGCTGCTGAGCGAGAAGCGGCGAGAGGCGACGGCCCCGCTCGTGTGCGAGTGGGGCGCCGGGGCGGTCGGTTTCGCGAGCGCGGCTGAGATCGATGAGCGCGGGATCACCGCGATGCTCGGGGAGGCCGCCCGCCGGGCGCTGCTCGAGCTGCACGCCGCCGGCGTGCCCGTCGACCGGGCCGTCGTGCTGCTCGACGGCTCGCACGACTGGCTGTCGCCCGTGCTGCGGAGCGGCCTCGACGTGCGCACCCGCGTCGGCGCCGACCGCGATTGCGCGAGCGTCTCAGCGGCGTCGGTGCGCGCGAAGGTGCTGCGCGACGCACTGATGCGGGAGGCGCACGAGGCGCATCCCGGCTACGGATGGGATTCGAACAAGGGCTACGGATCCCGCGCGCACTACGCCGGCATCGCGCAGCACGGCCTCACCGAGCTGCACCGTCGCACCTGGATCAAGGAGGGACCGGGCGGCGCGCCGCCGCGGTAGTCTGGTCGGGTGAATCAGACACCCGACACCCGCGCCGATGGGCGCGCCCCCGGTCAGATGCGGCCCGTGACCATCGAACGCGGCTGGAGTGCGCAGGCGGAGGGCAGCGCCCTCATCTCATTCGGCAGCACGAGGGTGCTCTGCACCGCCTCGTTCACGCCGGGCGTGCCCCGCTGGCTCATGGGGAAGGGCGCCGGCTGGGTCACCGCCGAGTACTCGATGCTGCCCCGCTCGACGAACGAGCGCATGCAGCGCGAGTCGGTGAAGGGGCGGATCGGCGGTCGCACCCACGAGATCTCGCGTCTCATCGGCCGCAGCCTGCGCGCCGTCATCGACACGAAGGCGCTCGGCGAGAACACGATCGTGATCGACTGCGACGTGCTGCAGGCCGACGGCGGCACCCGCACCGCCTCGATCACCGGGGCCTACGTGGCGCTCGCCGATGCGATCGAGTGGGCGCGGGCCCAGGGACACATCGCCAGGAAGTCCCAGCCGCTCGTCGACAGCGTGGCCGCGGTCTCGGTGGGCATCGTCGACGGCGTGCCGCTCAGCGACCTCGCCTACGTCGAGGACTCGCGCGCCGAGACCGACATGAACGTGGTGGTGACCGGATCCGGCGACTTCGTCGAGGTGCAGGGCACCGCCGAGGGGGCGCCGTTCAAGCGGGCCGAGCTCGATGCGCTGCTCGACCTCGCGGTCGCGAGCGCCGCCGAGCTGGCGGAGCTGCAGCGCGCGGTGCTCGCCGCGGAGCGGTGACGAGTCGAAAGGAAGAGGCGATGTCGAAGACGCTGGTGCTGGCCTCGCACAACGTGCACAAGCTCGAGGAGCTGCGGCGCATCCTCGGCCCGCTGATCCCGGGCGTCGAGCTGGTGGGCTACGACGGCCCCGAGCCGGTGGAGAACGGGCTCAGCTTCGAGGAGAACGCGCTGCTGAAGGCGCGCGCGGCCGCGGCTCGCACCGGGATGCCCGCGATCGCCGACGACTCGGGGATCGCCGTCGACGTGCTCGGCGGCTGCCCCGGCATCTTCTCCGCGCGCTGGGGCGGGCCGGCGCGCAGCGACACCGCGAACGTCGACCTGCTGCTCTGGCAGCTCGTCGACGTCGCGGACGAGCATCGATCCGCCGGGTTCGTGTGCGCCGCCGCGCTGGCGCTGCCGGGTGACGGCGACGCGCCGGGCGATGAGGTCTGCGAGCTCGGGGTGTGGCCGGGCAGCGTGCTGCGCGAGCCGGCGGGGGAGCACGGCTTCGGCTACGACCCGATCTTCCGTCCCGAGGGGGAGCAGCGCTCGGCCGCCGAGCTCGCCTCGGCCGAGAAGGACCGGCTCTCGCATCGCACGCGCGCCTTCACCGCGCTCGCACCCGAGATCCTGGCCAGGCTGTTGCCGTAGGGCGGGAAACTCGCGCCTGCGCGGCACCGAACGGGGACTGTCCGCACCGGGGACTGTCTGCCCTGAGGCCCGCTGCCGAGCGGAGGAAATTCCGGCCGGATGCGCGAAAACAGCCGGAAAATCCTCCGCTCGACCCCAAGAAGATCCGATCCAGAGATGGAGAACCGACGATGACGACGGAGCAGGCGGAACCGATGGAACCGACGGAACCGCAGGGCGGCCTCGTGCGCCCAGACGTCGACGAGGCCGGCGCGGTCGAGATCGCGCGCGCCTGCTACGGGATCGAGGCCACCGCGCGCGAGCTCGGCAGCAATCAGGACCGCAACTTCGTGCTCGAGGAGGCCGACGGCACCCGCAGCGTGCTGCGCGTCGACAACCCCGTGTTCGGCGACGACGAGCGCGACGCGCAGCACGCGGCGCTCGACGCCTACCGCGCGGCCGGCGTGCCCGTGCCCGCGGTGCTGCCCGGTCTCGACGGCGCGCTCACCCAGCGCTGCGCGCGCGGCTACGCGGTGCGGCGCAGCGAGTTCGCGCCGGGCGAGCCGATGGTCGACGCCGGCTACCTCGCGCCCGCGGTGCTCGAGGAGTTCGGTGCGCTGGCCGCGGCTTCGGTGAACGCGCTCGCCGCACTCGAGCACCCCGGGCTCGATCGCCAGCATATGTGGATCATGGGGGCCGCGCACGAGCAGACCGCGCGACTGGCGCCGTCCATCATCGATGCCGAGCTGCGGGATCGCGTGCTCGTCGCCGCCGACGAGGCGCAGGCCGCGCTCTCCCTCGTCGCCGAGGCCCTGCCGGTGCAGGCGATCCACGGCGACCTCACCGACGACAACGTGACGGGGCTGCGCGGCGACGACATGCGCCTGCACCCGCGCACGGTGCTCGATCTCGGCGACATCGCCTACGGCTGGCGGGTATCCGAGCTCGCGGTGACCGCGTCGTCGATGCTGCACCACGATCCCGAGCGCCCGCTGCGCGTGCTCGACACGATCGCCGCGTTCCACCGCGACGCGCCGCTGTCGGCGGCCGAGGCGCGGGCGGTGTGGCCCCTCGTCGTGCTGCGCGGGGCGATCCTCGTGGCGAGCGGCTGGCGGCAGCTCGAGATCGACGGCGGCAACGACTACGCGAGGGATCGCGTGGCGGGGGAGCAGGCGATCTTCGACGCCGCGACCGCTCTGCCGCTCGCCGAGATGACGGAGCAGGTGCTCGCGAGGCTCGGTTTCGTCGGCATCGCCCACGGGACCGGGCTGAAGCTCGTGGCAGTGCCGTCTGTTCACCCGCCGGTCGAGCGAGCGACGCGGGAGCGGGTCGAGACTCAGACGTGGGATCCCGGTTCCGACTGCGCTCCGCTCCGCTCAACCGGTGATCCGGCTCCGCTGCGCAGCCTGCTTCCCGGCCTCTCCGGAGAGGTCGTGATGCTCGACCCAGGAGTGGAGAGCGGGGCGCTCGACGCGGGGAAGTGGCTGCACGCCGCCGCCGAAGAACGCCTCGTCGAAGCGGCCTTCGCGGGCGGCGCCGCGGCAGCCGTGTTCCCCTACGGCGTGTACCGGCTCACGCGCGCCGCGGTCGACGCGGCCGACGCGGCCGAGACCTGGCCGATCGGCACGGAGGCGTGGATCTCGCCCGGCGACGGGCTCGCCGTCGTCTCGCCGCTCGGCGGAACGGTGGTCGCGGTGTCCGATCGCGGGGTGCTGCTCGACCTGCGCGACGGGTGGTTCCTGTCGATCGACGGAGCGGCCTCGGAGGCGCTCCCCGGCGACGAGGTCGCGGCGGGAGGCGCGGTGGCCGAGCTGGCGGCCTCTCCGGATCCCCGGCCCGTCGCCGTGACCCTCTGCCGCACCGACGCCCTCGACGGAGCCGCGCCGCCGATCCTCTCGCTCGACGCGCCCGACACGGGGCGAGCGCAGCTGGTCGCCCCCGAACGGGCGGCCGCCTGGCGCCGATTCACCTGCGACCCCTCGGAGCTGCTGAACCTCGAATCGCGCGCGCAGCGCGACGAGGCGGGCGACGAGCAGCTGCGCCGCGAGCGCATCTTCGCGAGCGCGCAGGAGCGCTACTACGAGCGCCCCATGCAGATCGAGCGCGGCTGGCGCCACCACCTCGTCGACACGACAGGGCGCGCCTACGTCGACATGGTCAACAACGTCACGGGACTCGGCCACGGCCACCCCGGGGTCGCGGACGCCGTGAACCGGCAGATCCGCATCCTCAACACCAACTCCCGCTTCCTGTACCGCGAGCTGGCGGAGTACAGCGAGCGGCTGCTCGCGCTGCTGCCGGAGGATGCCCGTCGGCCGAGTTCGTCGAGGCCGGGGCAGCCCGCCGGCGACGCCCTCGACACGGTGCTGCTCGTCAACTCGGGATCGGAGGCCGTCGACCTCGCCCTGCGCCTGGCGCAGGCCGCGACGGGCCGCCGCACCGTGATCGCGCTGCGCGAGGCCTACCACGGCTGGACGATGGCGAGCGACGCCGTCACCACGAGCGCCTACGACAACCCGTACGCCCTCGAGAACCGGCCCGACTGGATCCACGTCGCCGACGTGCCCAACCGCTTCCGCGGCACCCACCGCGGCCCGGCTGGCGACGAGACGGTCGGCGCGCGCTACGCGGCCGACCTCGGGGCCGACCTCGAGCGCCTGGCCGCCGAGGGGCGCGGCGCCGCCGCGTTCATCTGCGAGTCGGTGCTCGGCAACGCTGGCGGCGTGCTGCTGCCCGACGGCTACCTCGCCGACGTCTACGAGCGGGTGCGCGCGGCCGGCGGGCTGTGCATCGCGGACGAGGTGCAAGTGGGCTTCGGGCGCATGGGCTCGAGCTTCTGGGGCTTCGAGCAGTCGGGCGTCGTGCCCGATCTCATCACCATCGCGAAGCCCATGGGCAACGGCTTCCCGATCGGCGGCGTCATCACCTCGAAGCGGGTGGCGGACGCGCTCGCCACGCAGGGTCAGTTCTTCTCATCGGCCGGCGGCAACCCGCTGTCGTGCCGGGTCGGCCTCGCCGTGCTCGACGCGATGGCGGCCGAAGGGCTGCAGCGGAACGCCCGCGAGGTGGGCGCGCGGCTGAAGGCCGGCTTCGAAGCGCTCGCCGAGCGGCACGCGATCATCGGACCGGTGCATGGCGAGGGGCTGTATCTCGGCGTGGAGCTGGTTCGGGATCGCGACACACTCGAGCCCGCGAAGCCCGAGGCGGCGGCGATCTGCGAGCGGCTCAGGGAGCTGGGCGTGATCGTGCTCACCACCTCCGAGCGGTCGAACGTGCTGAAGGTCAAGCCGCCGCTGTGCCTCACCGCGGAGAGCGCCGACTTCGTGCTCGCGCAGCTCGACCGCGTCCTCAGCACCGGCTGGTGAGCCGCCCCCGCCCCCACCCCGGCTCCCACCCTCACCTCGCTGTCTCTCTCATGAATCCGGGTCAGAATTTCACAGTGAGGTGCCCGCGCACTGTGAAAGTCCGACCCGGATTCTTGCGATGCGCTTGACGATGCGGGAGACGGCCGGGCGGTAGACTGATCGACCATGGGATCAGCGCCTCATCCGTCCGCGACGCACTTCGAGTGCGCCGAGCCGCGGCTCGACGGGACGACCGTCAGCCTGGGCTATGCGGCCCGCTCCGGAGACGGGATCGTGGCCCGGTTCACCGAGACCATCGAACTGCCGGCATCCCTCGACGGGGTGCCGCGAACCGTGGTCGTTCCCGTGCTGCGCCTGCTCTCGCTGGCCGCCTCGCTCAGCTACTTCAAGGCGTTCGCGCCCACCGTGCTCTCGGTGCCAGGCGGGCTCGCCGGTGCCGAGCGGGCCTTCATCGAGACGCTCATCGGGGGCGGTCTGGGCGAGTTCGCCTTCGTCAACTCGATGCCCGAGGTGCTGTCGACCGCGGTCGAGGCGCCCGAGCCGCAAGCCGATGCTGCGCAGGCCGATCCCGCACCCGAGACGGGCAACCGGGAGGCCGGTGCTCCTCGTCGCCTCCTCGTCGCGGTCGGCGGCGGCAAGGACTCGATCGTGTCGATCGAGTCGCTGAAGCGCGCCGGGCTCGACGTCGGCCTCTTCGCCGTCAACACCCAGCCGCCCATGGCTCGCACCGCGGAGGTGGCGCAGCGCCCGCTGCACGAGGTGCGCCGCAGGCTCGATCCCGAGCTCTTCGCCCTGAACGCGGCCGGGGCCCCGAACGGGCACGTGCCCGTCACCGCTGTGAACTCGCTCATCGCGGTGCTCACCGCGCTGGCGCTCGGCTACGACGGCGTGGTGTTCAGCAACGAGGCAGGCTCGTCGTACGGCAACTTCGAGTGGGCGGGCCGCACCATCAACCACCAGTGGTCGAAGGGCATCGAGTTCGAGCGTCTGCTGCGCGAGACGCTGCCGCCCGGCGCGCCGGACTACGTCTCGCTGCTGCGCCCGGTCAACGAGATCAGGATCGCGCGCCGCTTCGCGACGCTCGCCGAATACCACGCGGTCTTCACGAGCTGCAACCGCGCCTTCCGCATCCGCGGCGCCTCGGAGACGTGGTGCGGGGAGTGCCCCAAGTGCCGCTTCATCTTCCTGATGCTCGCGCCCTTCATGAGCCGCAACGCGCTGCTCGACGTCTTCGGCGGGCGCGATCTGTTCGCCGACGAGGCGCAGACCACGGGCTTCCTCGAACTGCTCGGCGCCGACGGCCTGGTCAAGCCCTTCGAGTGCGTCGGCGAGCCCGACGAGTGCCGGGTGGCGCTGGCGCTCGTGCGCGAGCGCGACGACTGGCGCGGGCACCCCTTCCTCGAGCGGCCCGGAATCGCCGCCGTGGGGGCGGGCGACGCCCAGCGCGAGGCGGTCTTCGCCTGGCACGACGGCGAGCACTTCCTCCCGCCCGAGCTCGAGGCGGTGGCCCGTGAGATTTGACGAGCTGAGCGGCCGCGACGTGGTGATCTGGGGCGCCGGCCGCGAGGGCCGAGCGGCCCTCGCGGAACTGGAGCGCCGCGGGGTCTCCGCGACGATCGCGGTGACCGGAGGCGGCGCCGCGCCCGATGACCTGCGCGACGCGGCGGTCGACGACTCCGACCGCGAGGGCGCGGCGCTCGAGCGGCTGCTCGCGGCCGACGTCGTGGTGAAGTCGCCCGGGATCCCGCGCACCTCGTCCGACTTCCTGCGGCTGGCCGGAAGCGGCGTGCGCCTGACCTCGCTCATGGACCTGTGGCTCAACGACAACGCCGATCGGGTCATCGCCGTGACCGGCACGAAGGGCAAGAGCACCACCTCGACGCTCGTGCGCCACGTGCTCGACGCCCTCGGCTATCGCGCCACGCTGGCGGGCAATGTCGGCATCGCCGTCGCGGGCGATCTCGATCCCGCGGTGCAGGCGGCCGTCACCGAGGTGTCGAGCTACCAGGCCTCCGATCTCACGGCGTCGCCGCGCGTGGCCGTGCTGACGTCGCTGTACCCAGAGCACCTGCCGTGGCACGGCGGCTACGAGCGCTACGTCGCCGACAAGCTCAACCTGGTCGCCCACGGCCCCGAGGCGGTCGTGGTGCCGTCGGGGGAGCACGAGCTGTTCGCGCTCGCGAGCGCGCGGGCGGGGGAGCGCACGCGCGTCATCACGCCGGGAGAGCTCGGGATCGGCGTGCACGACGATCGCCTGGTCTGGGAGGGCGTGGGAGAGCTGTCCGCCGAGAGCTTGAGCCTGCGCGGCGCCCACAACCTCGGCAATGCTGCGCTCGCGCTCGCGGCGGTGCACGCCTTCACCGGCATGCCCGACGAGGATCGCGCCCGCGCTCTGGCGGCCGTCGGCACCTTCGCGCCACTGCAGCACCGTCTCGAGGTGATCCCGTCGCGCGACGGGCGCGTGTGGGTCGACGACAGCCTCGCGACGGCTCCCCAGGCCGTGGTCGCTGCGCTCACCGCCTACGCCGAATCGCCCGTCACGCTGATCGCGGGCGGCGCCGAGCGCGACCTGCCCTTCGAACCGCTCATCGACTACCTCGCGGAGCGCGGCGACCGCTTCCCTGTCCGCGTGATCGCCACCGGACCCGCGGGGGCCAGGCTCGTCGCCGAGGCCGGCGACCGCGTGCCGCGCACGGCGCCGGCGGCCGACTTCGCCGATGCGCTGGCGCTGGCCCGCTCGGGCTCCGCCGAGGGGGAGGTCATCCTTCTCTCACCCGGCGCCCCGAGCTTCGATGAGTTCGCCGACTACGAGGCGCGGGCCGCGGTGTTCCGCGCCGCCGCAGAGGCGTGAGCCGGGCCGAGCCCGGCTGAGGCCGGGCGGGAATAGCGGTCGCCGGCCCGCGGTTGTATTGCGCTGCGAACGGCGCGGGATCCCGCACCGCTCATCATCAGCATCCTCGACCCGTCAGAAACGGAGCCCCCATGCCCAAGCTCATGATCGTCCTCGGAAGCGTCCGCGACGGCCGGATCGGATTGCCCATCGCCGAGTGGGTGCGCCGCGCCGCCGAGGCCGACGGGCGCTTCGACATCGACTTCGCCGATCTGCGGGAGATCGCCCTGCCGCTCATGGACGAGCCGAATCACCCGCGCCAGCGCCAGTACACGAAGCCGCACACCATCGCGTGGTCCGAGCGCGTCGGCGCGGCCGACGCCTTCGTATTCGTGTTCCCCGAGTACAACCACAGCTACTCGGCGCCCATCAAGAACGCGATCGACTACCTGGCGCAGGAGTGGGACCGCAAGCCGGTCGGCTTCGTGAACTGGGGCGGTCACTCGGGCGGCACCCGCGCCCAGGCGGCGCTGCGCCAGGTCACCGCGGTGCTCGGCATGGTCGCCACGCACGCCAACGTCGAGATCAACATGCCGCAGCAGCACCTCGACGACGACGGCGTGTTCGAGCCGGGCGAGGCACTGGCCGCCACGCTGCAGAAGGAGCTCGACGAGCTGGTGCTGCTCGACGGCGCGCTGCGGCCGCTGCGCGGAGCCTGATCGTGGCGGGCGGCGGCGGCGCTGGCGGCGGCGAGCGGCTGGGGTATCGCG
>JASGDX010000116.1:0-3891 GCA_047606985.1 Leucobacter sp.
CACGACGCGACCCCCGCGATGTCGGTCGACATAACTGTTGGGGGTGACATGCCATCGCCTGATCACTCCTCGAAACCGGCGGATTCAGGCCTGTGCTGCATCCTCGATTCCGATGTGGCTGAAAATCGCAGAAACAAGCCGATCAAGACGAGACTGCTTCTGCCCTCCCACAGGGTCTTGCTTGACCTGTGCTTCCTGACCGGCTGAACGGAGCGCCCGCCTACCCCCGCAGGATCTTCTCCATCGGGCGGCCCTTCGCGAGCTCATCGACGAGCTTGTCGAGGTAGCGGAGCTCGCGCATGAGGTCGTCCTCGATCTCCTCGATGCGCACGCCGCAGATCACGCCCCTGATCTGGGTGCGGTGCTCGTTGAGTTTCGGGGCACGCGCTATGAACTGCTCGAGGTTGGTGTCGGTCTCGAGCAGGGCGTCGAGCTGGGGTTGGCTGTAGCCGGTGAGCCAGCGGATGATCTCGTCGACCTCCTCCTTCGTGCGTCCCTTGCGCTCGGCCTTCTGCACATAGTTGGGGTACAGCCCCTCCCAGGTCATCCGGTAGATGCGGTGCTGTGCCATGTCGGCCCCCTCGTCGGGCGTGCTCGTCGCGCGGCGGATCGCGGCGCGAGGTCTCGTGCTTCGAGGATAGCCGAGCAGTCGGGTGATGTGCTCGGATGGCCGTACTCGCCGGCACGCGCCCCGGGCACCCGGCCTGAGCTCGGGTGTCTACCCCCGCACCAGCGCGATCGCCTGGGCGCGGTCGCGCACCCCGAGCTTCGCGAAGAGCGCGTTGATGTGGGTCTTCACCGTGGCGACGCCGACGAACAGCTCGCGCGCGATCTCGGTGTTGTTGCGACCCGCCGCGAGCAGCGAGAGCACCTCCGCCTCGCGCGCCGTGAGAGAGATGAACCGCGCCCGCAGCGCCGCGGGTTCCAGCGAGGGAGTCGCGCCGAAGGGAGGTGTCGCGGTGAGCGGACCCGAGGCGGGTGCGGCCGTGCCGGGGGAGCGGACGGCGGGTGCGGGATCGGCGGGGCTCCCGGATCCCGCACCGCCTGCTCCGCCCACCAGCCCCTCGATGAGCCGCGCACCCACCTCGCCGGCGAGCGTGGTCTGCCCGCCGGCCACCGCGCGGATCGCGGTGGCGACCTCGGCGCGGGAGGCGTCCTTCGTGAGATAGCCGCGAGCCCCTGCGCGCAGCGCACCCATCACGGAGGCGTCGTCGGCGTAGGTGGTGAGCACGAGTACGGCCGTCTGCGGGTGCTCGGCGAGGATGCGCGCAGTGGCGGCCGCGCCGTCGAGCACGGGCATGCGCAGGTCCATGAGCACTACGTCGGGCCGCGTGGCCTCGACCGCGCGGCACGCCTCCTCGCCATCGGCGGCATGGGCGACCACCTCGATGTCGGGCAGCAGATCGAGTACCGTCGCGAGGCCCTCGCGCACGATCGCCTGATCGTCGGCCACGACCACCCGGATCGTTGCTTCGCTCATCGTTCCTCCTCCCTCCGTGCGGAGATGCGCGTCGGGAGCGGCGCGGAGACCGGGGCAGCGGATAGCCGCACTGCGGTGTGCGTCGAGATCGGCGCCGAGACGCGCACCTCGAAGACCCCGTCGCGCTCCCCGACCTCGGCTTCCCCGCCGGGCAGCTCGGCGAAGCGCTCCCGCATGCCCGCGAGACCCCGACCGGCCCCCGAAGCCGAGAGCGGTGCGGCATCGAGCGATCCCGCCGCCGGCACACGGTTCTGCACCGTCAGCTCGACCCGTTCGTCGGCCCAGGCGAGTTCCACCCGCACCGGCTCGCCCGGCGCGTGCTTACGCGCGTTGCTCAGCGCCTCTTGCGCCGCCCGGCGCAGCGCGGTCGCCGCGTCGCGGGCCAGCTCGCGGGGCTCGCCCGACAGCTCGAACTCGACGGCTCCGCCGATCCGTCCGTGCGCGTCGACGAGCTCGCCGATCGCGGCGGTGAGCTCGGCTCCGCTCACGGGGCCCGCATCGCGGGGCTCGGGATCGGCGCGCAGCGTCTCGACCGTGCGCCGCGCCTCGGCGAGCCCCGACGCCGCCAGCTCCCGGGCGTCGCGCAGCCGCACGAGCGCATCCGGAACCCGGCCGGCCTCCAGCTGCGCCTCGGCCGCGTCGAGCTGGATGACGAGGCCGCCGAGGCTGTGCGCGAGCACATCGTGCATGTCGCGGGCGAGGCCCTGCCGCATGGCGAGCGCACCGGCCCTGGTCCGCTCCTCGCGGGCGGCCGCGGCCTGCTCCGCCGCAGCGCGGGTCGCCGCCTCCCGGGCATGCGCCTGGCGCCGGTTGCTGCCGCCGAGGAACGCGACGAGCACACCCGCCTCGAGCGCCAGCATGCCGGGGAAGGAGCCGCTCTCGCCTTCGGCGGCGGCCGCGACGAGCGCGCCGACCGCGATCAACCCGCCCGACATCACCGCGGCGGCGACCCCGACCCAGGACGCCTCATCCCAGGCGGCGATCTGCATCACACCGGCGATCACCGGCACGATCAGCAGCCCGTCGGTGCTCCACGCGGCGAAGGCCCCGGCCGCGGCCATGACCAGCAGCAGCGCACGCAGGGCGCGCCGCAACCGCAGCGGCACGAGCACCGCGGCGGTCCATGCCGCGACCGCCAGCACCCCGAGCGGCACGGCGACCGCGGGGAGCGCCACCGCTCCTCGCGCCGCAGCAGACCACAAGTAGCCGAGCACCACGGCCGCGCCTAGCAGGTTGAGGGCGCGGGCGAGCGGTGTGCGGTGGGGCGCCGCGATCCCGAATCGACCGCGCGCGAGGGATCCGATCGCGGCCGACTGCGATCCCGAGTCGACCGACAGCGATCCCGAGTCGTCAGGCTCTGCCGGCGGGCGCGCGGCGGAGCCCGGTGCGGGTGAGACGGAGGAGTTGTGCATGGGAGGTGCTTCCGGATCGGAGGGGCTTGGACTGTGCGCCGGATAGGCCGCTGATTGAGCGAGTTCACGAGTCGAACTCAGGGGCTGCTGATCCTGGGTTTCGATACTTCGTCTCGTCGTTTCGCTCCTCGCTCAGCACAGCGCTCGCTCCGCTCGCTCAGCCAGCTGATCTGTTCGGACCATCCGTGCAAACGCTCAGTACGTGCCCGATGCTACTCCCGGCTGCGGGGAGAAGCGGCCCGAGCGGGCGAGGATCACGGCGACGCGGGCGGCCCGGTTCGCCGCCACCATGAGCAGGATCACGCCGGTCGACGCCGCGAGCTCGGAGCCCATGCGCACGGCGAGCACGTCGAGGCCCACCCGCACCGCGATGAGCACGATCCACAGCACCAGTCCGGCCCAGCCGGTACGGGCCTCGAGCGAGACCGGTGCGGCGGTGCGTCCGCGGCGCTCCAGGCGCTCCAGGTAGGCGTCCGCCGCCTCGGCGCTCATCAGGCGGAATCGTGAGATGGCGCCCATGAGCGCGCCGATCCCGAACGACAGCACCAGCTCGGCGAGCAGCACGGCGAGATCGATGCCCGAGATGCGCACGATGTCGCTCGCGTCGCCCAGCGTCGCGAGGCCGACGATGGCGAGGATCGCGGGCATGCGCCACATGCGCGACGGATCGACGGCGCGCCAGGTGGTCTGGCGGTAGCCGACCCAGACGAGCAGCAGCAGGATGAGGATCGTGTTGACCGCGATCTGCAGCGAGACGTTCATGATGCGACCTTCCGGGGCTCTGCGCGGGCCCGATCGGCCCGACGCACCCACTCTTCCGCGCGGGTCGCCCACCGCCCACCACCCCGGGGTGGAGATCGGGTTGATCCGGCCTCGTGCGAGTCCCCCCAGCGCCCCCTCGCCCGTGCCCGCGGCCTCCTCGAGCCTCCCGCGAGTCCCCTCCGAAATCCGCTGGTCAGTTTCAGGGGTAAGTGCCGGGCGATACCCCTGAAACTGACC
>JASGDX010000117.1:0-5050 GCA_047606985.1 Leucobacter sp.
CCCTGCCGTGCGGGGTGCGGCCGTAGCCGATCGAGAAGATGACCCGGTCGCGGCTCTGAGCGGTCGCCTGCTCCAGGGTCAGCACGGCGAAGGGCTCGGCGCGCTCCCCCAGCAGGAACTCCCGGTACTGCGGGAACTTCGAGAACGCCCGCAGCACGGCCTGGTAGACCCGCACGGCGTGCCGCTGGCTCGCGGTGATCACCATGAGCGACTCGCCGGTCCGCTCGCTCGCGTGCTCGAGCACCAGCTGCACGACGCGCTCCACCTCGGCATCGGTGCTCTCGACCGCGCCGGTATGCGGATCGGGCAGCCCCTGGCCGCCCGTCACGAACTCGTAGGTGAGGCTGGAGTGGCCCAGGAAGCTGCCTGCCCACGGCAGCGACTGGATCGCGCCGTCGTAGAAGCGCGTGTTCACGAGGTTCGTGAGGTCCTCGCCGCCCGCGCGATAGCTGCGGGTCAGCATGAGGGTGGGCAGCACCTCCCCCAGCTGGGCGAACGCCGAGCGCGCGTGCAGCTCATCCGCGCTCTCGCCCGGCTCCTGGTCGGCCGCCCGGTCGCCGCCGACGGAGACTTCGAAGCGTGAGGGCGACTGCGTCATCGTGTCGCCGAAGGCCACGACCTGATCGGCGCGGCGGATCGCCCCGAGGTTCTCGACCAGCGTCGTCGCGCCGGCGTCGACCAGCAGCGCGGTGTCGAAGCGCATCGAGTCGGGCAGCTGCGCCACCTCGTACGGCGACATCGTCCACACCGGTGCGAGCACGCCGAGCAGGGTCGGCGATCGCTGCGCGAGCGTCGCCGCCGAGACGTAGCCGCTGCGCAGCGCCTCGCGCATGGCGAGCGCCTCGTTCTTGTGGTCGAGCACGGCCACGCGCCAGGCGTCGGCGAGCGAGCCGGCGAGGATCGAGCCGTTGGCGCCCGAGTGCGCGTCGTCGACAAGCCGGAAGTCGGCCTCGAGGCGCTCGATCACGCTCGTGTTGGCGCTGAGCAGCGCCGGGTTGGTCTGCAGCATGCGCTCGAGCGCCGACTGCCACCACGCCAGCTCCAGCTCGGCGGAGACGTCCTCCGACGGCACGTGGCGGGCCGAGAGGTCGTCGAGCAGCGTCTCCAGGTGCGCGGCGCGCAGGCGCTCCACGATCGTGGTGCGCTCCTGGATGTTCTGCAGCACCTCCGACTCGCGCGCGAGCTCGGAGATGCGGCTCGCGAGGCGTCCGAGCGACAGGTTCTTCATGCGGTCGGAGTCGGCGGTGGTGCCCACCACCTGGTCGAGCTTGTCGAGATCCTGATAAGCCGACTGGAACGCCACCACCACGTCAGCGATGCCCAGAGGCACCTCGGGGCGCGTGCCCACCACGGTGGTGTAGCGCTGCCACAGCACCCGCTGCTGCTGGATCTGCACCAGCCGTGAGTACATGTCGGTGATGTGCACGCCGGGTCGCACGTACTCCCGCGCCAGCTTGCGCAGGCGGCGCTTGTTCGCGGCCGACATCTCATCCCCGCCGCGCGGCGCGTGGGCCGCGATGACCTCGGTGAGCGAGCGGTCGTAGACCTCGGGTGTGAAGCGGTCGAGGGTCTCGCGGATGCCCATGAGCAGCCGCAGGTAGACGCCCAGCTCGGCGATCGTCTCGTACGGCCGCATCGAGGTCTGGCCGACGACCTCGTTGGCCATCGAGATGAGCCTGGGCAGCTGCGACTCGGCGAGGTCGACTGCGAGCGCGTAGGCCGAGCGCGCCTCCTCCGTCGTGCTGAAGCTCACGCCGTACCAGGGCGAGTCCTCGGGTCCGTACTGGAACTGGCCCAGCCGCGCCACCTCGGTGAGCGCGTCGGCGACGGAGCTGCGGTCGAGCGTGAGCTGCCCGAGCGCCTGGTCGTTCAGCCGCACGGTGGTGCTGGGCGGCCGCTCGCTCAGCGCGAGCATGGTCAGCCGGCGCAGCGCGTCGAGCGGCGAGACGCCGAAGCGCTCGTCGGGCTCCGAGAGCGCCCGCTGATAGTCGAGCAGCACCCCGCGCAGGCGGGTGAGGGCCTCGTCGACGTCGCGCAGCTGCTCGGGGCGCGCGTTCTCGTTTCGACTGATGGCCTCGACCAGGTTGCGGCGCAGGCGGCGCGGGCTCACCGAGAGCCCGGAGAGGCCGGCCCGGGTGAGCCGATGGGCGATGCCGTCGAGCGTGGCGCGGCGCGGCGACACCACGAGCACGCGCTTGCCCGCGCGCACGAGGCTGCCGATCGCGTTCACCACGGTCTGCGTGCCGCCCGTGCCAGGCAGGGTGTGCACGACGAGCGAGTGGCCCGCGTCGATCTGGGCGAGCACGTCGTCCTGCTCGGCGTCGGCGTCGTACAGGTAGCGGTCGGTGTCGGGCGAGCGCTCATCGGGCGGCGTCGGCGTGACCGGCCGGTACGCCTCGGCGAGCCGGCGCTTCGCCGGCTCGTTGCCGCACACGGCCGCGAGGATCGGCGCGTCGAGATCGCGCGCGTCGGCCGTCATGCGCTGGGACACGTTGTGGAACGACGAGACCACGAGGCGCGGTTGCACCACGAAATCGGGCACTCCGGCCACCATCTGTCGCAGCCGGTCGATCACCGGCTGCGGTTTGAACACGCCCTCCGACTGCGAGAGCTCGATGAGCGCACGGGCGTCGAGCGTGATCCCGAACTGCTCGCGCAGCACCCGGATCAGCTCGGAGTTGACCACGGGGAACTGCTTGAGCTTCAGCTCGAAATCGCGCCCGTAGCGGCGGATCGCGAGCGGGCGCAGCAGCACGGGCGCGCAGAAGTCCTCGCCCTCGAAGCCCCACTTGGCGATGCCGATGCCGAGGTTCACGGTCTCGAGACCGCGCACCGCGCGCATCTCGATGGCCTTGTCTGTCACGCGACCCGCCGCGACGCGGGCGTGGCGCAGCGCGAGGTCGTCGCGGATCAGCGCCGACAGCAGGATCTTGTTGCCGGTGATGAACTGCGGCAGCCCGCCGGGGTGCGTGGTGGAGAGCTCGATGCGGTTGGCGGGGCGGTCGTCGAAGTGGAGCAGCGGGTTGCGCCCGCCGATGCGCGACAGTTCGAGGCGCCAGTCGGCGTGCTCGTCGGCGAACGAGTCGACGAGCGTGACGGGGCCCGTCAGGTGGGCGGTGAGATCGGGTTCCGCTTCGCGGGGCGCGGGATCGGGCGCCGCCGCGAGCGCGCCCTCGCTCCGGGGCCGCGTCGCCTCCACGGGCGCCTCAGCTGCACCGTTCTCGTCGCTCCCCTTGTCGGGTCGCCGTCGCCGATCAACACTCCACACACCGCAACCCTAAGCGGTGGGCCCCGGAATCACCGGAACCCGCGCGGTGTTTCGCGGGCGCGGCGGCTTCATGCGGAGGCGCGCTACTTCCCCTCGGGGGCGCCCGTCCCGTCGGTGACCACGGGATCCGCGATCTCCGGCGCGTCCGTGCCGCGCAGCCTCGCGAGGCCGTTCATCGTGTGGTAGACGGCGACCGCCGCGATCGTGCCGAGCGCGATGCCGTTGAAGACCACGGGGTGCTCGGCCGAGCCGAGCTGCAGGCCGAAGTCGGCGATGCCGACGATGAGCGGGATCGCGGCCGTGAACTGGTTGATGGGCTTCGAGAAGTCGACCTTGTTGTCGAGCCAGATCTTCACGCCGATGAGGCCGATGAGACCGTACAGCGCCACGGTGACGCCTCCCAGCACGCCGGCCGGCACCGAGAAGATCAGCGCGCCCACCTTCGGCGAGAAGCCGAGCAGGATCGCGATGACGCCGGCCACCCAGTAGGCGGCGGTCGAGTAGACGCGGGTCGCCGCCATCACGCCGATGTTCTCGCCGTAGGTGGTGGTGGCCGATCCGCCGCCGAGACCGGCGAGCACGGTCGAGAGGCCGTCGGCGAGCAGCGCTCGGCCCGTGACCGGATCGAGGTCGCGGTCGATCATGAGCCCGACGCTCTTCACATGGCCCACGTTCTCGGCGATGAGCACGAGCACCACGGGCAGGAAGGAGGGCAGCAGGCCCCACAGAGCGGGATCGGCGACGGGATTGGCGGGCAGGTGGAAGTCGGGCAGGCCGATCCAGCCCGCCGACCCGACCGCCGAGAAGTCGACGATCCCCATCAGCGCCGCCGCGATGTAGCCGATCACCATGCCGAGCACGATGGAGAGACGACCGATGATGCCGCGGAAGAGCACCGTGATGAACAGGATCGCCGCGATGGTGATGAACGCCGCGGTCGAGTGCAGGCCCTGGTTGACCTCGGGGTTGTTCGCGGGATCGCCCAGCCAGTTGTTCTTCACGGCGGGCGCCAGGTTGAAGCCGATGAGCGCCACCACGCCGCCCATCACGACGGGCGGCATGAGCGCATTGATCCAGCCCGTGCCGAAGCGGCCGACGACGAGGCCGACGATCGCCATGAGCACGCCCATGGAGAGGATGCCGAACGAGGCGCGGGCGAGGCCGTCGAGATCGCCGTACTCGTAGCCCGAGGCGGCCACGGCGATGGGCGCGAGGAAGGCGAACGACGAGCCGAGGTAGCTCGGCAGCCGGTTGCCGGTGAGCAGCAGGAAGAGCAGCGTGCCGAGGCCCGAGAAGAAGAGCGTCGCGGTCGGGCTGAAGCCCGTGATGAGCGGCACGAGGAACGTCGCGCCGAACATGGCGACGACGTGCTGGGCGCCGAAGCCGATGGTGCGCGGCCAGGTCATGCGCTCCTCGGGGAGCACGATCGCGTCGGAAGAGACGCGCTTGCCGTCTCCGTGCAGCTTCCAGGGCACAGCCATCGGGGCTCCTTCAGGACTCGGGATCGGGGTCCCCGACCGGTTCGATTGCGGGATCGGCGCGACCGCGCCGACCCATCATCTTAGAGGTTCCGCCGATAGGTGAGCCGTAGCGAGGATGTGCTCACCGGATTTCTGGCAAGGCCGAGGAGGAGTGTCTTTGCTGGACTGTAAAGTCTGGACTGTAAAGTCGACGACGAGAACGCAGCCAGAAATCCGGTGAGTGCACCGCAGTAGGCTCCTCTTTCCGCGGGGCGGGGCCGGGCCGACGCGTCGGGGAGGTGCGGGATCCGCGATCCCGCAC
>JASGDX010000118.1:0-4264 GCA_047606985.1 Leucobacter sp.
CATGAACGCGCTGGCCCTGCAGGACTTCCTCGAGCAGGCGGGCGCGCAGGTGCGCGTGCAGTCGGCCATCTCCATGACGCAGGTCGCCGAGACCTACATCCCGCTCCGGGCCATCCGCCACATGGAGAAGGGCCGCGTGGTCGTCTTCGGCGCCGGCGCCGGCCTGCCCTACTTCTCCACCGACACGGTCGCGGCCCAGCGCGCCCTCGAGATCCACGCGCAGGAGGTGCTCGTGGCGAAGAACGGCGTCGACGGCGTCTACACTGCCGACCCGAACAAGGATCCCGGGGCCACCCTCATCGACGAGATCAGCTACGGAGACGCGCTCGTGCGCGGGCTCAAGGTGGTCGACTCGACCGCGTTCAGCCTGTGCATGGACAACGGCATGCCGATGCGGGTCTTCGGGATGGAACCGGCGGGCAACGTCACCGCGGCGATCAGGGGCGAGCGGCTCGGCACGCTCGTGCATCGCTGAGCGGCGCCGTTCCGCGCGACCTCCGAGCCCGATCCCATCCGCGACCGCTAAGCTTGAGGCAGGAGCGACACCAGTAGGTTTCAGAAGGAGTACACCGTGATCGAAGAGGTCTTCGTCGATGTCAAGGACCGCATGACCAAGGCGGTCGACGCCGCCAAGGACGGCTTCGCCACGGTGCGCACGGGTCGGGCCAATCCGGCTCTGCTGCAGAACCTCCAGGTCGACTACTACGGCACTCCGACGCCGCTGTCTCAGCTGGCCTCCGTGCAGAACCAGGACGCGCGCAGCCTCATCATCACCCCCTACGACAAGGGCGCGATGAAGGAGATCGAGCAGGCCATCCGCGACATGCCCAACCTGGGCGCCAACCCGTCGAACGACGGCAATGTGATCCGCGTCTCGCTGCCCGAGCTCACCGAGGAGCGCCGCAAGGAGTTCGTGAAGATCGTGAAGAGTCGCGCGGAGGACGCGCGCGTGGCGATCCGCAACGTGCGACGCGCCGGCAAGGACGACCTCGACTCGCTGAAGAGCGAGATCGGCGAAGACGAGGTGGCCAGGGCCGAGAAGGAGCTCGAGTCCGTGACCAAGCAGTTCATCGAGCAGGTCGACGAGGCGCTCAAGCGCAAAGAAGCCGAACTGCTGGAGGTCTAGCCCATGTCGGGCCCGGAGCGACGCGACGAGATCCGGAGCGCCATCGAATCCACGCGGGCGCAGCTCGAGGCGACGAATGCGAGGATCGAGGCCCGCGCGGGTCGCAATCTGTTCTTCGCCGTGCTCTCGGGCCTGGTGTTCGCCGCCGTGTTCCTCGCGAGCCTGCTGCTCGTGAAGCAGGTCTTCGTGCTGCTGGTGGCGGTCCTCGTCTCCATCGCGCTCATCGAGCTGGCCGCGGCGTTCCGCTCGGCCGGGCGCCGGGTGCCCCGCGTCGGCGTGGTGCTGGGCGGGCTGATCGTGGTGGGCGGCGCGTTCTTCTTCGGAGCCGAGGGCATGCTGCTCGGACTGTTCGCCGCGTCGGTGCTGCTGACAGCGTGGCGACTGGTCGAGGGCCTGGTGCCGGCGTGGGAGACCCCGCCCCGCACGCTCGTGCGCGATGTCTTCTCCGGCCTGTTCACGCTGGTCTACGTCGCCTTCCTCGGCTCGTTCGCGGTGCTGCTGGTCGATGCCGATCGAGGCGAGTGGTGGGTGTTCGCCCTCGTGCTGGTGGTGGTCTCGGTCGACATCGGGGCCTACGCTGCGGGGGTGACGCTCGGCAAGCACAAGATGACGCCGAGGATCAGCCCGAACAAGACGTGGGAGGGCTTCGCGGGGGCCGCGGTCGTCGCGATGGCGGTCGGCGTCGCGGTGGCACTGCTGGCCCTGCAGCAGCCGTGGTGGGTCGGGATCGCGCTCGGCGCCGTGGTGCTGCTGACCGCGACCGGAGGGGATCTGACCGAATCGCTCATCAAGCGCAACCTGGGAGTGAAAGACATGAGTTCATGGATCCCGGGGCACGGGGGCTTCCTCGACCGCCTCGATTCGCTGCTGCCCTCCGCCGTCGGGGTGTACGGCGTCGCGCTGGCGCTGGGGGTGGTGTGATGGCCGATCGGACGGGATCCCGGACGAGCGGGGGGAGCAATGCGGCGCGCACGTCGTTCCCCCTCGTCGGCGCATCGCAGAGCGGCTACCGCCCCGAGCAGGTCGACGACTTCCTCGCCGAGGCGAGGGCCGCGTACGAGGGCGCGAGCCGATCGGGCTCGCCGATGACGGCGGCCGACGTGCGCCACGTCGCGTTCGGCGTGAAGCGCGGGGGCTATGCCCCCCGCTACGTCGATGCCGCTCTGGATCGTCTCGAGGAGGTCTTCTACGAGCGCGAGCGCCGCGCCCGGCTGCGGGCGGAGGGGGAGGAGGCCTGGTGGGAGGAGACCCGCCAGCTGCTCTCCGAGGTGCGCGGGCGCCTCCAGCGGCCGCGCGGGCGCCGCTTCCGGCGCCGCGGACCGTTCGCGACGGGCTACCGGCGCTCCCAGGTCGACGCCTTCCTCGACCGCGTCGCCGAGATGTTCGAGCGCCGCGAGCTGGGGTTGAAGCCGGCGGAGGTGCGCGACGTCGTGTTCCACTCGGAGTGGCGCGGTTACGACGAGGATCAGGTGGACGCCCTGCTCGACGCCGTCGTCGAGTTGATCCTCGCAACGCGGTAGCCCGCTCTCATGCCGGTGTCGTGCTTTTCCACGATCTTCAGGCGGGACGTTGAACGGGCGACTGTTCTGAGATAGAATCGTTATATTGTGTCTGCTGTGAAGAACAACTCGGTTTCGCGCTGGTCCCGGTTTAGGACTCCGGTCGCGGTGATCGCCGTCGCCGGAATCTTCGGGGTCGCGGTCGTCTCGCCGCTCACCGCCCCCAGTGCGGAGGCCGACGCCGATACGCTGGCGTTCCAGCAGCGCATCCATCAGGAGTTCACGCCGAACGCCTCCGATGAGGCGGATCTCGTGTTCGTCGAAGTGCCCGTCGACCTCTCCGAGGCGGAGCAGCAGCGCATCGAGGACGAGAAGGCCGCCAAGAAGGCGCAGGAGGAGGCCGCGGCGCTCGCGAAGCAGTCGAGTTCCTCGAGCACCTCGACGACGACCACGCCACTGAAATACTCGGGTGGCGGATCGCCGGCCGAGTGGATGGCGGCGGCCGGTATCGCGGAGAGCGACTGGGGCTACGTCGACTACATCATCAACCACGAGAGCACGTGGAATCCCAACGCGACGAACGCGAGCTCGGGCGCCTGCGGTCTGGCTCAGGCGCTGCCGTGCAGCAAGGTGCCGGGCAACGGCTACGATCCGGTGGACAATCTGCGCTGGGCGAACAGCTACGCCGTCTCCCGCTACGGGAGCTGGGCGAGCGCGTACGCCTTCTGGACCGCCAACCACTGGTGGTAGCCGCCCGATGGCGCGGCACCGCCGGGTGAACAAGCACCAGCGCGCTGCGGCCGAGCCGCCGCGCGACGTCACGCGCCTCGCCTACGGCGGCGCCCGCAGGGAGACGAGGCGCGGGCGCGAGTGGTTCGTGCGCGATATCCCGGCGCACCGGGCCGAGAAGAGCTACCGGTGCCCCGACTGCGGCACCGACGTGCCGCAGGGCCAGGCGCATGTGGTGGCCTGGAGCGCGGAGCACCTCTTCGGCGACGAGGCGGCGGTTCGGGATCGCCGGCACTACCACGCCTACTGCTGGAACAGGCGCTAGAACAGCGTCGGAGGAGCGGCGGCCGGTGCGACGTCGACATCGGGCGATGCCGTGACGGGCGCATCCGCCAGTCCGGGCCCCCGATCGGGATCCCGGCGCGCCTGATAAGCGGTCGCGGCGGCGCGGGCGCGCTGGTCGGCGGCCTCGTTGAGCGGGTGCCCCGCGTGGCCCTTCACCCATTCGAACCTCACGTCGCGCCCGGCGAGCGCAGCGTCCAGCCGCTCGAGCAGTTCGCGGTTGAGCACGGGCTTGCCGTCCGCCTTGCGCCAGCCGCGTCGTTTCCATCCCGGCATCCACTGCGTCACCGAGTTGATGACGTACTGGCTGTCGCAGAGCACCCGCAGCGGCTCGTCGGCGCGTGCGGCCGTCGCGTGCAGCAGATCGAGCACCGCCATCAGCTCGCCCTGGTTGTTGGTCGCGCGCGGCCAGCCGCCGGCCCGCCACTGCTGCTCGTCGACGACCCAGGCCCATCCGGCCGGGCCGGGGTTGCCGAGCGCCGATCCGTCGGCCGCGGCCGTGATCGTCATCGCGCGCGACCGTCCGCGGCAGCGTCGGCTGCAGCGCCATCGACCGCGGGGGTTCCGC
>JASGDX010000119.1:0-3126 GCA_047606985.1 Leucobacter sp.
GATCGTGGAGATACCGGCGGACCAGGCGAAGCGCGTTGCAGTCATGATCTCCATCGTATCGCTCGGGATCGCCGGGACGGTGGGCGTCCGCCGTGCCGATCGGCGGACGCCCGGCCCGGCGGGGCGGCGGGGTGCCTGTGCCTGCCTGCTCGTCCCGCCGATCCCACCGATCCCGCCGATCCCGCCGGTCCTGACCGCCCCGCCCTCGATCCATTCGTCAGTTTCAGGGGTATGGCGGAGGCGGGTACCCCTGAAACTGACCAGCGGATTGGGGAGGAAGCATAGGGCCCGCCCCGCCCCGGCCCGGCCCGGCCCGGCCCGGCCCGGCCGGGGCCTGTGCGCTACGGTGGATCGGGTGAGCAGCAACGCGCCCCTTCCCCTGGACATCGCGGCCGGCCCCGTCGGGCTGACCCGCCAGCTGTGCGACATCCCGTCGGTGTCGGGCGACGAGCGCGCCATCGCCGACGCGGTCGAGGCGGCCCTGCGAGCGCACGCCCCGCACCTGAGCGTGACGCGCGACGGCGACACGATCGTCGCCCGCACGGAGCTCGGGCGCGGTCAGCGCGTGGCGATAGCCGGGCACCTCGACACCGTGCCGATCAACGACAACCTGCCGGTGCGCGACGAGGCCGACGCGGAGACCGGCGAGGCGTGCATCTGGGGCCGCGGCACCGTCGACATGAAGGCCGGGGTGGCGGTGCAGCTCGTGCTCGCCGTCGAGCTGACGGAGCCGGCGGTCGACCTCACCTGGATCTGGTACGACCACGAGGAGGTGGCCTCCGACCTCAGCGGCCTCGGTCGCGCGATGCGCAACAGCCCCGAGCTCTTCGCCGCCGACTTCGCGATCCTGGGCGAGCCGTCGAACGGCACCATCGAGGGCGGCTGCAACGGCACGCTGCGGGCGCGGGTCACGATGCGCGGCAAGCGGGCGCACTCCGCGCGCAGCTGGATGGGCGTGAACGCGATCCACCGCGCGAGCGCGCTGCTGCAGCGGCTCGCCGACTACGAGCCCGAGCGCATCGAGGTCGACGGGCTGGAGTACCGCGAGGGCCTCAACGCGGTGCGCGTCGAGGGCGGGGTCGCCGGGAACGTGATCCCCGACCGCTGCACCGTCGAGGTCAACTACCGCTTCGCGCCGAGCCGCTCGGGCGAGGAGGCCGCGGCCTTCGTGCGCGAGTTCTTCTCCGACGCCGACGAGGTGGAGATCGTCGACCTGTCGCCCGGCGCCAGGCCGGGGCTCGACGCCCCGCTGGCGCAGCGCTTCGTGCGCGCGGTGGGCGCCGTGCCGCAGGCCAAGTTCGGCTGGACCGACGTCTCGCGCTTCTCGGCGCTCGGCATCCCCGCCGTCAACTTCGGTCCGGGAGACCCCCTGCTGGCGCACGCCGATGACGAGCGGGTGCCGGTCGCGCAGATCGAGTCGACGGCAGATGCGCTGCGGGCCTGGCTCACGGAGGCGTGAGCCGCGTCGGGGAGGCGTGGGGGATCGGGATCGCGGATCCCGAGCAGACCCCTCGTTCGCGCGGGATCGGGCCGAGCGCCGCGTAACGCGGTGCCCCCCGAGTTCGCCCTCGCTCCGCCCGCCCCGTAAAATGGTCGTGAACCACCAATTCTGCAAGGAGGCGTCATGGCTGCAATGAAACCGAGGACCGGGGACGGACCCATGGAGGCGGTGCGTGAGAGCCGGCTGATCGTCGTGCGCGTGCCGCTCGAGGGCGGCGGACGCCTGGTGGTCTCGGTCAACGATCAGGAGGCGGCGGAGCTGCGAGAGGTGCTCGCCGCCGTGCTCGACGGCTAGGGTGTGTCTCGCAAATCCTCGCCTACTGCGCGCGCCTGTTCGGGGCGCCTCGCTGCGTTGTCGTCGTCAGATTTACAACTAGCAAACCGTCCTCCTCCGCCTTGCGAGGCACCCCGCTCAGGCGCTGCTCGCTACGGCAACGATTTACGAGACACACCCTAGCGGCTGTCGCGACGCCGCGCGGCATCGCGGACGACGCCCCCGGGACCGAGGTCCGCGGGGGCATCGTCGTGCGCGCTGCGGAATCCGATCGATCCGGGCATCCTGTGAACCGGGCCCTCGAGAACCGGGCTTTCGAGAACCCGAGACCCTGCGGACCTGGGATCCGCGCGCTCAGCCGTCGAGACGCACGAGCGTGA
The DNA here is from genome assembly GCA_047606985.1 of Leucobacter sp. Lineage (GTDB taxonomy): Bacteria > Actinomycetota > Actinomycetes > Actinomycetales > Microbacteriaceae > Leucobacter. The sequence continues at coordinate 2,155 of JASGDX010000119.1, forward strand.
GCACTCCGTCGCCTGCCGGCGACAGCACGGGCGCGATGGCGGGGGAGTCGGCGACGAGCGCGAGCAGATCGCGGCAGGCGATGGTGGCGTCGTCGCGCGCGGCGGGATCGGGCACGCGGCCGTGGGCGAAGGCGCCGGGCACGACGATGCAGCCGCCGGGGCGCACGATGCCGAGGGCGTGCTCGAACAGCTCGAGCAGCTGGGCCGGATCGGCGTCGAGCAGCACGAGGTCGTAGGCCGCGAGATTCAGCCTGGGCATGAGGTGGCGCGCGTCGCCCTCGACGAGGCGCAGACGGGCGGCGGGGATGCCGGCCTCCGAGAAGACCGTCCTCGCCTCGCGCAGGTGCTCGGGCTCGATCTCGATCGACGTGAGCGTGGTGTCGGCTGCGTAGCGCAGCAGCGACAGGCCGCTGACGCCGACGCCGGTGCCGACCTCGCAGACGGTCTGCGCGCGGGTGAGCGCGGTGAGGGCGGAGAGCTGCGCGCCGATCGAGCGGCTGACGGGCTCGATCCCGAGTTCGAGGGAGAGGCGCCTGGCGCGCACGATGGCGTCGGTCTCGCCGGGGTACTGCTCCGCGTACTGCCAGTTGCGTTCGAGCTTGCTCACGTTCTCCTCCGGGGATTCGCGATTGCGGGTCGACGGCTCCGGGGCGGTGCCGCCGGACGGGCGCTCGGGATCGGCGCCGTGCTCCTTCTAGCGTAGAGGCCGAGGCCGTCATCGGCGTCCCACCACGCGCGATCGGGCGAAAGCCGTGCCCGGAGCGCATCGCGCGTTCTGCGCGTCCGCGGGAAACGCCGTCGCCGTGTCGTTCCGCCGGGCCGCAGTCGCGCGAACGCGTAGTAGTACCTGACTTAGGTCATGGGCGAGGTTGTTGCGAGATGATTTAGCTGTTGATCTGGGATTCTGTTTCAGGATTCGTGTGGTTTTGTGCACTAATCTGGGGTGGTGTCTCCGCATGTGCGCGTGGTGAA
>JASGDX010000120.1:0-10560 GCA_047606985.1 Leucobacter sp.
GCCGGCCCGGGCGTCGACTCGGAAATCGGCCCGGCCATCGGCCTCGGCGATGCCCTGAGCGCCATCGCCGGCCGCGTGCAGATCGCAGTCCCGGTGCTCAGACTCATCAGCGCTCACGTCCCGTCAGAGACTCAGACCGGTGCGGGAGCAGGAGCAGATTCAGGAGCCGGTGCCGGCGCCGGAGCCGAAGCCGGAGCCGGTGGTGACACCTTCGTCCCCCGTCCCGGCCCCGCGGAGCTCGAGGGCTACGGCCCCATCGACACCGACACCGCCCGCCGTATCGCGGGCCACACTCCGGGATGGGACCGCGTCCTCACACATCCCGTCGACGGCACGGTGCTCGCGGTCGACCGCTACCGTCCCGGCGAAGCCCTCCGCCGTCTCCTCGGCGCCCGCGACCAGCACTGCCGCTTCCCCGGGTGCACGCGCCGCCTCGACCACTGCGACATCGACCACACCGTGGCGGCGGCCCACGGCGGTCCCACCGAACTCGCCAACCTGGCTCATCTCTGCCGCAGGCACCACACGCTCAAGCACTTCGAGTTCCTGGACGGCTGCGGATGGAAACCGCGACAACACTCCCGAGGGAACATCGAGTGGCTCAGCCCCACCGGACGCCGATACACGGACGCGCCCAGCAGCCGCGTGCGCTTCGCCCCGGTCGCACCACCGGGCCCATCCGGCCCGGAGGGCTACTGTTGAGCCATGAGCGAGCAGCGCCACCCGGTGTACGACGACAGGATCGAGGCGCTCGAGATCGCCACGGGCGGTTTCGCGGAGCTGCTGGCGCGGGCGAGCGGCGACGAGGCGGTCCCCGGGTGCCCGGGATGGAGCGTGCGGGATCTCGGGCTGCACCTGGGCACCGTTCACCGCTGGGCAGCCTCGATCGTGCTGAGCGGGAGGATGCAGCGAGAACCCGAACCGCTCGTGCGGGTCGATCTCGCCTCCTGGTATCCGAGTGCGGCAGGGGCCCTGGTCGCGGCGCTCAGGGCGGTCGACCCCGACGAGCCCACGCCGAACTTCGCGCGCCTGTACGAGACCGCGGCGTTCTGGCCGCGCCGGCAGCTGCACGAGGTCACGGTGCACGCCTTCGACCTCGCGCAGGCCCTCGGGCTCCCCGAGCCGGTGCTCGCGCCCGAACTCGCCGCCGACGGTGTCGACGAGCTGCTCACCGTGTTCTTCCCCCGGCTGGTGGCCCGCGGATCGGCGCCCGACGTCCGCGACACCGTGCGCCTCAGCGCGCTCGACACGGGAGACGCCTGGGTGGTCGGGCCCGGCGAGATCCCGAACCTGCTGCCTCCGGAGACACGGGCGGCCGCGAGCATCGAGGGATCCGCTGCCGATCTCTACCTCGCGCTGTGGGGGCGCGTGCCGGCCGATCGCCTCGCGGTGACAGGAGACGCGGCCGGCACGCTGCTCGCCGGCCCGACGAGCGTGTGAGGCGCCCGGGCTCTAGCCGAGCACCGAGAAGCCCGGGCCGAGCGCATCGCGGCCCGTGAGCGCCAGGAGCAGTCGGGAGCCGGCGCCCGCCCTCGCGGCGAGGGACACCGCGAGATCGATCGAGCGTCTCAAGGGCGCTTCGGGAGCCGGGCTGGCGAGCCCCGCTGCGCGCGAGATGTCGAGACCGTGCACGACCAGCTCGAAGGTGCGGGTCGGGAGATAGCTGCTCAAGCGGATGCCTCCGGCGATCGTGCTGATGAGCCGCTCCCGTTCATCCCCGAGCAGACCGACCACACGCCCGGCGATCTCGCGGAATGCCGCAGCAGGATCCGCACCCAGCGCCGATCCCGCATCGATCCCGCGCTGCAGCACGCTCGCCGGATCGGCACCGGTCCCACGGCTCGCCATCTCGTAGTAGCCCTCCGCGCTGTCCACCTCTTCGATCTCCGCCGGTACGGCGAGGTACTGCTCGACCGTGAGCAGAGCCCGGCTCGTATGCCCGACGAGGGAGCGCAGATCCCAGCCGCCCAGGCCCGGACCGTCCCATGCAGCGGCGGGGATGGACTCGACCAGGTCGGCGGCCCAGGCCGCGGCGGCGCTGAACGCGGCGATCTCCTCGGCGAGGTTCGCCGTCCCTGAAACATCCGGTGTTGGCATGGGTCCATCCTAGAGCCCGGATCCGGCGCCCTCCTCCTTCGATCCGGCATCGGCAACAGGCTGGCGCAGGATCGTGCGCAGCCGCTCGGGCGCCGTTCTACGGGCGTCGCTGAGGTAGATCTCGTGGTGCGTGCCGGTCAGGCGCAGGCCGTGCTCCGGGATGAACTCCCGGTGCATCCGCTCCAGCACGGGGCCTTCGTCGTCGAAGGGGCCGACGTGCAGCGTCTGCACGCAGAGCCCCTCGGCGAGCGCCGCGAATCGCAGGTCGTCGAGCCGCGCGGGTGCTCCTGTCGCACCCGCTTGCGCGACCGCCAGTTCGAAGAGCTCCTGCCCGACCCAGCCGGGGACCATGAGCATCATCGTCCAATCCCATCGGGACTTGTCCCGGGCCGCCGTGAACGCCTCCATGTCGTCTGCCCACCAGAGCCCCTCGAGCGGGGGCACGACGTAATCGCGGCCGAGCTCCCGCTTGCTCAAGAACTTCAGCTTGTAGGCCACGGGGTAGAGCGCTTCGAGCGCTGCCGCGTAGGCCGGATCGCTGTTGGGATCGCCGTGGCCGTCCACCATGAGGTAGCGCATCTCGGGGATCTCGAGCACCTGGAAGCGCCCGCGCGATGCCCGATAGCCGTCGAGCGTCTTTGTGAAGTCGATCTTCTCCATACTGCTACGCTCCTTGGAGCGTCTCTCGGCGCGAGAGCCGGTGGAAGTACCACGCCAACAGGACGATGCCGAGGCAGATCGCGATGTCCTGGACGGTCAGTCCGATGCCGATGGCCTCGAAGCGGTCGCGGAACAGGATCGTGATCACCAGCAGCACCACGTCGGCGACGGCCGACACCAGCGCGAGCCGCATGGCCGCTCGCCGGCTCCACAGCGACACGATGAGCGCCAGCATGACGCCGATCACGTTGATCCCGAACAGCGCCAGCAGGTACCACGGGTAGTCGCTGAAGTAGGCAACGCCCTCGGGCGTGTAGCGGCTCGTGAGGTAGGCCTGATCCTGCGCCGCGACCATCACGAAGTCGTAGAGGCCCACCGACATGAAGAGCGTCGCGACGACGACGACCAGCCAGAGATGCCACGGTCTGCGGCTGCGCTCGGTGCTGAGACTCATCGGCTCAGCCTATCGTCTCCGCCGGCAGGGCGACGGGCTGGAACTCCGGAAGGCGGCGAACGTATGCTGGAAGGAAGCGGGCCAGACCGCCCTGCACCGATTCTTCGACGACGAAAGCGAGGCGACATGGTCGACGCACCTCCGATCGATTTCACGACGAGAGGGGTCCGGATCGGCGATACGAGTTACGACCCGGTGCCGATCTCGGCATTGATCAGCGCCTTCGGCGAGCCGGCCAGACCCGAGCCTCGAGCCCCGGAAGACGGTGCGGAGCCCTCGAAGAACCGCTGGCTGGTCTGGGACGAGCTCGGCATTCGCGCATCGACCAGCGACCTCGCATTCGCAACCGGGATAGAGGTGAACATCGTCGACGACCCGGGCGTCCGGGCCGATGTGAAGCCCGAGATGCGCAAGTACTTCGCGAGCGGCGTGTATGCGGGCACCGTCACGGTCAAGGGTGCGCCACCGCTCGAGGCCGTGCCTGCGAAGGCGCTCGACAGCGCCTGGCTCTTCCTGAAGGTGAAGCTCGGCGACTGGCAGCTCCACCTCGACCTCGACTCGAGCGTGCACGCGCAACTCGAGGCGATGCCGTTCACGGAACGGTTCCGACGCATCGATAGCGGTGAGAACGCGGCGCTGGTGCGCTCGGCCGAGCACCCGATCGTCGGGATCGCCGCGTTCAAGCCGAGCAAACCCCCGAAGCCCTCGGGCAAATACAAGCTGCAGCCCGCCGTCGAGCCGGCGATCGAGGCGAAGTCCTTCCCGTGGCGGCTCGCCATCATCCAGCAGCTCATGTACGAGGACGATGCGCTCGAGCCGCGGTTCGACGTGCACGAGTTCGCCGCCGACCAGGGCGCCAGGTCGTTCGACCCCTACAGCTTCGACATGCAGGTCATCCCCTCGGTGCGCAACTGGTTCAAGAAGCTGCCGGTGCCGACACGACTCGCGGAGCGGATCGAGACGCTCACCCTCGACGGCGGGAACGACATCTACCTGCAGCTGATCCCCGCCTGGGACGGCGAGGACGAGACGTTCATGATCAAAACGCTGACGGACGCCGACCTCGATCTGCTGCCGAACCTCAGGAACGTCGAGGACATCGCCGGCTTCCTCGGGCCTCGAGCGCGCAAGGCGCTCGAGGCGCGCGGCGTGACGGTCGAGGGGTAGGAGAAGCACAACGACATCTGCGGAGTGCGCCTGCCTGCCCGAGCGCACTCGAAGGCGCCGAGCCTACCGCCGCCGCTGGCAGCACGGGCAGAAATGCGACGAGCGACCACCGACCACAAGCCGCCGTAGCGGCGTCCCGCAGCGCGGGCACGGCTCTCCCGTGCGCCCGTACGCGTTGAGGGAGTGCGCGAAGTACCCGGCCTGCCCGTTCACGTTGACGTACTGCTCGTCGAAACTGGTGCCGCCCTCGGAGAGCGCCTGGGCGAAGACCTCGCGCAGCCGCTGCAACAGCTCGCGCGCCTTGCGCGGACCGATCGCGCGCCCCGGGGTCTCGGGGTGCAGCCGAGCCCGCCACAGCGCCTCGTCGGCGTAGATGTTGCCGACACCGCTGAGCAGGGTCTGGTCGAGCAGCAGCTTCTTCACACCCGCCGGCCGGGACCGCAGCGCGCCGACGAACGCGGCGTCGTCGAACAGCGGATCGAGCGGGTCGCGGGCGATATGCCCCGACTGACTCGGGATCGCACCGCCTCCGGGTGCCGGCACGAGCGCGTCGATGGCGAGGGATCCGAAGAGCCGCTGGTCGGCGAAGTCGAGGCGCAGCTCGCCGTGCCGCGGATGCGCGATCCAGAGGCGGATCCGAACGTGCCGGTCGTCATCCGCGTCGAGTGCGCGCAGCAGCAGTTGGCCGCTCATCCCGAGGTGAGCGAGGAGGGCGTACGGTTTCGACTCCGCTCCGCTCCGCTCAACCGGCGGAAAGTCCGCTCCGCTCCGCTCAACAGGCGGGGCCCACACCGGGATCCACATGAACTTGCCGCGCCGCTGCGGTTCGGCGAGCACGAGCCCGGTCACGCGGCGCTCGAAGTCGGCGGCCCTGGCGGCGCCGGCGGCGGCGCTCAACGTCGCGCCGTGACCGCCCTCTCCATCGGAGAGCGGCACACCGTCTCCGCTGAGCGGCAGGTGCCGCTTCAGAGCGCGCGGATCCCGCACCTCGGCGCCGATCACGCGCGCGCCGGTCACCGCGGGCGCGAGACCGGCGCGCACCACCTCGACCTCGGGCAGTTCGGGCACGGACTCCCCTATTTCTTGCGGCTCTTGCGGCCCGAGCGGCCGGCTCGCAGCTGCGCGACCGCGTCGCGCGCGGCAGCGAGCTCGGCGACCTTCTTGCTGGTTCCCTCGCCGACGCCGGTCACCCCGTCGAGCGTGACGCGGGACGTATAGCGGCGGTCATGGTCGGGGCCGTCGCCGACGGTCTCATACGGCGGATGCGGGAGCCCGCGCCGCGCCGCCTCCTTCTGCAGGGAGGTCTTGGGGTCGAGCGTGGTGGTGAAGCGCTCGGGGTCGTCGAGGAGCGGCGCGATGAGGTCGAGCACGAAACGGGCCGCGGTCTCGGGATCGGTCGACAGGTAGACGGCGCCGATGGTCGCCTCGACGGCGTCGGCCAGGATCGAGTCCTTGTCGCGCCCGCCGGTGAGCTCCTCCCCCCTGCCCAGGCGCAGCGACGCCCCCAGGTCCAGGCCGCGCGCCACCTCGGCCAGCGCGACGGTCGACACGAGCGCGGCGCGGCGCTTCGCGAGCTCGCCCTCGGGCAGCGACGGGTAGTCGCGGTAGAGCTTGACGGTGACGGCCTGCCCCAGGATCGAATCGCCGAGGAACTCGAGCCGCTCGCTATGGGGCGCACCGCCGTGCTCGTAGGCCCAGGACCGGTGCGTGAGCGCGAGCTGCAGCAGCTCGGGATCCACCGCGACCGAGAATGGCGCGAGAAAGCCGCCGGGCTCGCCCTGAGGCGATCCCGGCGGCTTCTCGGAATGTTGCGACAATGCTCGCAGCAGCGGCGCGAACGCGATTACGCGTCGGCGACCTTGCGGCCCTTGTACTCGAGGAAGAGGGCGTTGCCCTGCGAATCCTCGACCACGCGGGCGCGATGCGGGAGGCTGTAGACGGTGCGGCCGTTCTCGACGGTCTTCACCAGCTTGGGGGCCTCGGCCTTCCACGCCGAACGACGGTGACGGGTGTTCGAACGCGACATCTTGCGCTTGGGAACAGCCATGATGCTCTCTTTCCTACTTGCTTGCGAACCCGGGAGTCTCACCCGGGCCGGGTTCTTCTTCAGCCTCTGCCGTATCGTTCTCGGCGCTGCTCGCCTCGAAACCGGCCAGCGCCGCCCACCGCGGATCGATCTCCGCGTCGGGCACCGCCGCAGCCTCGGTCTCGCGCAACTCGCCGGACTCGGGATCGAGCCCCGGACAGTCCGGGCGACACACGGGCTGAAACGGCAGTGCGAGCACCACCGCGTCTCGGAGCGGGGGTTCAAGATCCACGTGATCACCGTGAACCCCGTACTCGTCGGCCTCCGTAGGAGTATACGCGAAAAGCTCCTGGAACTCGACTTGAAACGGCGCGGCGAAGGCTTTCAGGCAGCGCCCGCACTCCGCGTGCACGGTGGTGCGCACCTCGGCTGTCACCAGAATCCCCTCGTGCACCGACTCGAGGCGCACGTCGAACTCGACGCGCTCGCCCTCCGGCACTCGCGCCAGGCCCTCGCCCAACCGCTCGGGCAGCACGATCTCGCGCGAGCGCTCGCGCATCTCGCCCGGGCGATGCAGCAGGTCGCGCACGCCCTCCTGGAACAGCCTCGAATCGGGCATCAGGCCGGTCGGGTCTTGTCGAGGAACCGGGCGACGGCCTTCGGCACGTAGGGGCTCACGTCTCCTCCGAGCGAGGAGACCTGACGCACCAGGGTGCTGGAGACGTGCGCGTGCGCGGGATCCGGCAGCATGAACACCGTCTCCACGTTCGCGAGGCTGCGGTTCATGATCACCATCGGGGTCTCGTAGGCGACATCGATCTGGGAGCGGATGCCCTTGACCAGCACGGTCGCCCCCACCTCGGTGCAGTAGTCGACGAGCAGGCCGACCGACCACGACGCCACGAGCACGTTGTCGGGCATGCCAGGCTCCTCGTCGAGCGCCTTCTGGAGCAGCGCGACGCGCTCCGTGATGGGCAGCATCGCGTCTTTGCCGGGATTGTGCACGACGAGGATGTGCACCTGGTCGAATACCCCGGCGGCGCGACGGATCACGTCGAGATGCCCCAGGGTGACCGGGTCAAACGACCCGGGGACAACGGCGATCTTGCTCATGCGTTCTAGCCTACAGGCCGTGCTGCTTCGCGAAGATCACCGCGTGCACCCGGTCGCGCAGCTGCAGCTTGGCCAGCACCCGCCCGACGTGGGTCTTCACGGTCGACTCCGAGAGGAAGAGCTCGGCGCCGATCTCGGCGTTGTTGCGGCCCTCTGAGATGAGCCGCAGCACCTCGAGCTCGCGCTCGGTGAGCACGTCGAACACCGGGGCGGGCGACGCATCGGCCGCGGGATCGGCGCTCGCCTCCCCGCCCGCGCCGCCGAGGGCCTCCCCGGCCTTGAGCTGCTCGAGCAGGCGGCGGGTGACGCTCGGCGCCATCGCGGCGTCGCCGGCTGCGACCCGCCGGATCGCGTCGACGAGCTCCGTCGGCCTGGCGTCCTTGAGCAGGAAGCCGCTCGCGCCCGCCTGGATCGCGCCGGTCGCGTACTCGTCGAGGTCGAAGGTGGTGAGCACGACCACGCGCGTATCGGGGAACCGCCCCACGACGGCCCGCGTGGCGTCGATGCCGTTCATGCCGGGCATGCGCACGTCCATGAGCGCGATGTCGCAGCGCGATCCCTCGCCCCGCAGGCGGGCCAGCTCACCCAGCGCCGCCTCGCCGTCGGCGGCCTCCGCCACCACCTCGACGCCGGGTTCGCCCATCAGCACCAGCCGGAACCCCGTGCGGATCAGCTCCTGATCATCGACCAGCATCACCCTGATCGGCTCGTCGCTCATCCGCGATCCTCGCTCTCCGTCGTCGTCTGCACCGCTGCCGAGTTCACCGGCAGCTCCATCCACAACCGCCAGCCGCCGCCCTCCGCTGCGACCAGTGGCCCCGATTCGATGCGCCCGCCGAACACCCGCGCGCGCTCCGCCAGGCCCGCGAGCCCACGGCCGGAACCTACTCCGGCGACGGGGGTCTGCGCACCGGCCGGGGTGCCGTAGTCGCGCACCTGCACCACGGTGCGATCGGGCCGGCGCATCACCGTCACCCTCGCCCGTGCGCCCGTGCCCGCGTACCGCAGCACGTTGGTGAGCCCCTCCTGCACCACGCGATACACCGCGAGATCCTGGCCCCGGTCCCCCGCCGCCTCGCCTGACACCTCGAGGGTCACCGCCAGGCCCGCGTCCACGAAGCCCTGCACCAGAGCGGGCAGCTCCTCGACCCCGGGCTGCGGCACGAGCGCCGCCTGGTCCTCGGAGGAGTGGAGAGCCCCCAGCAGTCGGCGCATCTCGGCGAGCGCAGTGCGCCCCGTCTCCGCGCTGCGCCGCATCGCGTCCGCCGCGGCGGACGGCACGGTCTCGGTGACGCGCGAGGCCCCCTCCGAGAGGGCGATCATCACCGACACGGAGTGGGCCACGATGTCGTGCATCTCGCGGGCGATGCGGGATCGCTCCTCGGCCACCGCGAGCCGCGCGAGCTGATCGCGCTCGCGAGCCAGCTGATGCGCGCGGTCGATGATGGCCTGCAGGTACCGGCGGCGGTTGCCCAGGTTGATGCCCAGCATGAGCACGGCCAGGAACCAGATGGCCGTCATGATGAGCATGACGACGAGCTCGCCGCGGCCGACGGCTCCGCCCGAGTCGGCGAGCAGCACTCCCCCTGGCCCGGCCGACCCCGACTGACCCAGGGCGACGTCGATCCCGTACTGCAGCAGCGTGCCGACGAGGGCGATGCCGTACCCCAGCCACCCGGCTCGCACGCCTCGATAGACGGGCACCGCGTAGATCATGAAGAGCAGCGCGACCCCCGTGGCGAGGCCCATCATGCTGACCTCGCCCAGGCCGGCGATCACCACCGCGACAAGCCCGGCGAGCGGGTACCTGCGGCGGAAGAGCAGCGCGGTGGCCACGATGCCCACCCGCAGCAGGGAGAGCAGCACCCACGGCGACGCGAGATGCGGGGGCATCTGGAACCCCGTCGCCGCGTCGCCGTCGTCGAGCGGTGCGAGGGCGGTCATGAAGTCGAGCAGCACGCCGATGAGGCAGCCGATCAGATACCAGGCGGCGATGAACACGTCGACGGCCAGAGGGTGCGCGGCGAAGGCCCGCCGGAGCACCCCCGGCGGGCGCGGCAGTCGCACCTCGGCATCGATCGACTGTTCAAGGCTCACGCTCACACCCTACTTCTCGCCTCCGACACGGACGCGGCCGCGGCGCGGCGCCGATCAGCGCGCGTCGCGCCGCTGGAAGGCCGCCGCGGCAGGCAGCACCACGGCCGCCGCCCACCCGATCATCGAGACGAGCGCGGTCCAGTAGCCCGGGCCCTCGGCGGCCGCGCCTCCCTCCACCGTGACCGCTCCCGAGCCCGCGGCGACCTCCTGCGTCACCCCCTGGGCAAGCGTGCTGCCCAGCTCCGCGGGCAGATACGCCGACACGGCCGGCACCCACTCCCACCCGGTGAGCGTGAGCACCTGCATGGCGATCGGCAGCACGAAGGTGACGCCCGCGATCACGGCGATGCCGCCCGCCGTCGAGCGCAGGAGGCCCGCGATGCCGAAGGCGAGCAGCGCGATCAGCACGAGATACGCGACAGTGCCGAGCACACCCGAGACCACCGGCTCCGAGGTCAGCTGGCCCGCCGCCGCAGGTATGAAGGCGATCGCGATGCCCAGGCCACCGGCCACGGTCAGCACCGCGGTCAGGGCCGCGAGCGCGGCGGCGACGATCGCCTTCGCCACGAAGACCGGCCAGCGGCGAGGCACCGCGGCGAAGGTCGAGAGGATCATGCCGCTCGAGTACTCGCTCGAGATCGCGAAGACGCCGAGCACGCCGAAGATGAGCGCGAGGAACGGTGCGGCGAACGTCGAGACCATCAGCAGGTAGCTCTGCTGGCCGAGGGCATCGGCGCCCGGGTCGACGCCGGGGCCGGCCTCGGTGCTCATCACCAGGGCGAGCATCGCGCTCAGGCCGAAGCCCACGAGGACCGTGATGATGAGCGTGAGCCTGATGCTGCGGAGCGAGGTGAGCTTGATGCGCTCCGAGCGCAGCACCCCGCCGAAGGCGAGGCGGGGGCCGGGGGCCGCGGGGCGATGGGACGCGGCGGCGGGGCGATGGGAC